>NZ_RZSW01000166.1:0-11237 GCF_003997375.1 Mesorhizobium sp. M5C.F.Ca.IN.020.29.1.1
GGATCAGCCCGACCAGCGCGCCGATCGGCGCATATTGCAGGGCGCCTTCCTTCATTTCGGCGAAATCGACGTCGAGCATCATGACGACGAACAGGAACAGCACCATGACCGCGCCGACATAGACGACGAGCAGGATCATCGCCAGGAACTCGGCGCCGGTCAGCATGAACAGGCCCGCAGCGTTGAAGAAGGTCAGGATCAGGAACAGCACCGAATGCACGGGATTGCGCGCCGAAATGACCATGAACGCCGACGCCACCGCGACAAAGGCGAAGAGGTAGAAAAAGGCCGCCTCTAGTCCATTTAGCATGGGTTCCCCCGGGGTTCCTGTCGGACCGGCTTTCGCCCTGTCCGTTGTGTGCTTCGTTCCGCCTCCGGTGCCGAAGCCGCGTGTTCCTAGCGCATGTTCCGATCGGGTTGAAAGACCCGATCGAAAGAAACATGCGCCACTCTCTTACTTCGGTGGATGATCTTTGTCCGAAACGTCTGCAACTTTTCGGGATCATCCTCTGAACGAGGCCTCTCGCCCCGTCCATGCGTCAAATGTCAGCGATACGGCGCATCCAGCGAAATGTTGCGCGCCAGTTCGCGCTCCCAGCGGTCGCCATTGGCCAGCAGCTTGTCCTTGTCGTAATAAAGTTCCTCGCGCGTCTCGGTGGCGAATTCGAAATTCGGCCCCTCGACGATGGCGTCGACCGGGCAGGCCTCCTGGCAAAAGCCGCAATAGATGCACTTCACCATATCGATATCGTAACGCACCGTGCGGCGCGTGCCGTCGTTGCGGCGCGGGCCGGCCTCGATGGTGATGGCCTGCGCCGGGCAGATCGCCTCGCACAATTTGCAGGCGATGCAGCGTTCCTCGCCGTTCGGATAGCGGCGCAGCGCATGCTCGCCGCGGAAGCGCGGGCTGGTCGGCCCCTTCTCGTGCGGATAGTTGATCGTCTCCTTCGGCGCGAAGAACTGGCGCATCGACAGGAAGAAGGCGCTGACGAAGTCCTGCAAGAGCAGAGACTTGGCGGCTTGGGCTAGAGCGGACATCACGCAAACCCCGTGATCTTGAGGAACGCGGCGACGATCACCACCATCGCCAGCGAGATCGGCAGGAAGACCTTCCAGCCGAGCCGCATCAGCTGGTCGTAGCGGTAGCGCGGCACGAAAGCCTTCACCATGGAGATCATGAAGAACACCAGGCAGACCTTGAGCACGAACCAGATCAGACCCGGCACCCAGGTGAAAGGAGCGAAGTCGAAGGGCGGCAGCCAGCCGCCGAGGAACAGGATGGTGGCCAGCGCGCACATCAGCACGATGGCGACATACTCGCCGAGGAAGAACAGCAGGAACGGCGTCGACGAATATTCGACCATATGGCCGGCGACGAGTTCGGATTCGGCTTCGACAAGGTCAAAAGGCGGGCGGTTCGTTTCGGCCAGCGCCGAGATGAAGAAGATGACGAACATCGGGAACAGCGACAGCCAATGCCAGTCGAGGAAGGTGTTGGGCAGGCCAACCCGCGTGCCCAGCCCATCCTGCTGCGACAGCACGATGTCGGACAGGTTGAGAGAGCCGACGCAAAGCAGCACGGTGACAATGACGAAGCCGATCGAGACCTCGTAGGACACCATCTGCGCCGCCGAGCGCAGCGCGCCGAGGAACGGATATTTCGAGTTGGACGCCCAGCCGCCCATGATCACGCCATAGACCTCGAGCGAGGAGATGGCGAAGACATAGAGGATGCCGACATTGACGTTGGCGATCGCCCAGCCCTCGTTGACCGGGATCACCGCCCAGGCCGAGATCGCCAGCACTGCCGAAACCAAAGGCGCCAGCAGAAAAACGCCCTTGTTGGCGCCGGACGGAATCACCGGCTCCTTGAACACGAACTTCAGAAGGTCGGCGAAAGCCTGCAGCGTGCCCCATGGACCGACGACGTTCGGGCCGCGGCGCAGCTGCACCGCCGCCCAAATCTTGCGGTCCGCGTACAGGATGTAGGCGACGAAGATCAACAGCACGACGATCAGCACGACCGACTTCAACAGGATGAGCAGCGCCGGCAGCACGTAGAAGGAGAAGAAGGTGTCCATGCTTATTCCGCCGCCTGCCTGAAGCCGTTTTTCGCCAGCGCCGAGCATTCCGCCATCACGGCGGAAGCCCGCGCGATCGGGTTGGTCAGGTAGAAATCCTTGACCGGCGAGGTGAAGGCGCCCTTGTTCAGCCGCCCGCCGAGCTTCGCCACTTTGGCGACATCGTCAACGTTGCCGGCCGCCACCTGGTCGATGCGGGCAAGATGCGGGTATTCCGAATAGAGTTTCGCGCGAAGCTGCGGCAGCGAATCGAACGGCAGCTTCTTGCCCAGCACATCCGACAGCGCCCGCAGGATCGCCCAGTCCTCGCGCGCATCGCCCGGCGCGAAGCCGGCACGGTTGGTCTGCTGCACGCGGCCCTCGGTGTTGACGTAGGTGCCCGATTTTTCGGTATAGGCGGCGCCCGGCAGGATAACGTTGGCGCGGTGCGCGCCCTGATCGCCATGCGTGCCGATATAAACGACGAAGGCGCCGCCGGTCTTGGCCATGTCGATCTCGTCGGCGCCAAGCAGGAACAGCACGTCCATATCGCCCAGCATTCCGGCGACGTTTTTGCCGCCCTCACCCGGCACGAAGCCGACATCGAGCCCGCCGACACGCGCCGCCGCAGTGTGCATCACGGCAAACCCGTTCCAGTCGGCTCTAGCGGCATTGACGGCGGTGGCGAGCTTCGCCGCCTGGCCGAGCACGGCCGCGCCATCCGAGCGTGCCAGCGCACCCTGGCCGACGATAACAAGCGGATGCGTCGCTTTCTTCAGCATCTGGAAGAACTTGCCGTTGCCGTCGGCCAGATCCTTCAGCGATTCCGTTCCGGCGCCGAGCTGCTCATAGTCGTAGCGCATGTCGCCGACATCGCCGATAACGCCGACGGGCAGGTTGCCGACTCGCCAGCGCTTGCGGATGCGGGCGTTGAGCAAGGGCGCCTCGAAGCGCGGATTGGCGCCGATGATCAGCACCGCGTCGGCCTGCTCGATGCCCTCGATGGTCGGGTTGAAGATATAGCTTGCCCGGCCGAGCGACGGATCGAGCGCGGCACCGTCTTGGCGGCAGTCGGTGTTCTTCGAGCCGAGCGAGGCCATCAGCAGCTTCAGCGCATAGATCTCCTCGACGGCGGCGAGATCACCTGCAATGGCGCCGATCTTGTCGGGTGCAGTGCTCGACACCGCTTCCTTGATCGCGGAGAAAGCCTCGGCCCAGCTTGCCGGGGCCAGCTTGCCGTTCTTGCGGACGTATGGCCGGTCGAGGCGCTGGGTGCGCAAGCCGTCCCAGATGAAGCGGGTCTTGTCGGAAATCCACTCCTCGTTCACCGCCTCGTTGGTGCGCGGCAGGATGCGCATCACTTCGCGGCCTCTGGAATCGACGCGGATCGCCGAGCCGACAGCATCCATCACGTCGATGGATTCGGTCTTGGTCAGCTCCCACGGCCGTGCCTGGAAGGCGTAGGGTTTGGAGGTCAGCGCGCCGACCGGGCAAAGGTCGATGACGTTGCCCTGCAGTTCTGAGGTCATCGCGCTTTCTAGATAGGTGGTGATCTCGGCGTCCTCGCCGCGGCCGATCAGGCCGAGCTCGGAAATACCGGCAATTTCGGTGGTGAAGCGAACGCAGCGCGTGCAATGGATGCAGCGGTTCATGATCGTTTTGACCAGCGGCCCGATATACTTGTCTTCGACCGCCCGCTTGTTCTCGTGATAGCGCGAGGAATCGACGCCGAACGCCATCGCCTGGTCCTGCAGGTCGCACTCGCCGCCCTGATCGCAGATCGGGCAATCCAGCGGATGGTTGATCAGCAGGAATTCCATCACGCCTTCCCTGGCCTTCTTGACCATCGGCGTGTTGGTAAAAATTTCCGGCGTTTCGCCATTCGGTCCGGAGCGCAGGTCGCGCACGCCCATGGCGCAGGACGCCTGCGGCTTGGGCGGACCGCCCTTCACCTCGATCAGGCACATGCGGCAGTTGCCGGCGATCGACAGCCGCTCATGGAAGCAGAAGCGCGGCACTTCCGCGCCGGCGTCCTCGGCTGCCTGCAGCAGCGTGTAGTGGTCGGGTACAGTAATCTCTTTCCCGTCGACCTTGAGCTTTGCCATGTCGTCTCAAACCCCTGCGGACATTCCGCAATCTTTCTTTCCGGGGCGCAACCGAAACCGCGCCCGGCATTGAATTCAATGTTTGGCCGCGGCCAGCACCGCCGCCTGGCCAAGCCAGTCGTCACGCTCGATGCGGCCCTTGAACGACAGATAATCGTCGACCCAGGCGATCTCTTCCGGCGTCCATGCCGCAATCTGGCCGTAGGTCCAGATCCCCAAGCCGTTCAGCACCTCTTCCAGCTTCGGCCCGATCCCCGATATCGCCTTGAGGTCGGCCGGATTTGCCGGACGATCCATGGCCTTGGGCTGCTTGAAGTCCTCGGGCATCAACCCGGTCGGCGCGGCAGCCGCATCCACCGCGCTCCGTGTAATGCCGCTCGCCGCTATGTCATTCACGTTCCTGGCGAAGGACTGCGCATCGGCGATCAGGGTTTTCGTCGCCGCGCGCGCCTTGGTCGAGGAGCTTGTCCCTGTCCCGGAAAAGCGTTCGACTCTGGCATCGAAATCGTCGACGATCGGCTGGAAAAGCCGCTGCGAGGCCTCGGCGGCGCCCGAGAGCACGCCCATCCACACCCCAAAGGCATGATTGGCAAGCCCGAAGCCGAGCGCCGACAGCGCCGCCGCACCCGCAACAGGGTGCGCCAGGAGATTGACGGCGCTGGCCATCTCCTTCGGCATCATCCTGGTCAGGTCCTGGTTCATCTTCTCGAACGGGTCCAAATCTGGCATCAAATGATCGGGTCTCGAATTCAGCGACATAGGTGGTCTCCTGGTCGTTTCTTCCGTATGCCCCGGCCTGTTTCCTCAAATCGGGCACTTGCCCGTATCTCAAATCGGGCACTTGCCCGTATTTCAAATCGGGCACTTGCCCGCATTCCAGTCGCCCGTCTTTACAAATTTCTTGTCTATTCCGCCGCCACCATCACCGGCTCTGCGCGGTGCGCGTTGCGCGAAAACTCGTCGATGCGCCGCTCCACCTCGCCGCGGAAATGCCGCATCAGGCCTTGGATCGGCCACGCCGCCGCGTCGCCCAGCGCGCAGATCGTGTGGCCTTCGACCTGTTTGGTCACGTCGAGCAGCATATCGATCTCACGCTTCTGCGCCTCGCCGCGCACCAGCCGCTCCATCACCCGCCACATCCAGCCGGTGCCTTCGCGGCACGGCGTGCATTGGCCGCAACTCTCGTGCTTGTAGAAGTATGAAAGCCGCGCGATCGCCTTCACGATATCGGTCGATTTGTCCATGACGACGACAGCCGCCGTGCCGAGGCCCGATTTCAGGTCGCGCAGCGCATCGAAATCCATCGGCGCGTCGATGATCTGCTCCGCCGGCACCAGCGGCACAGAAGCGCCGCCCGGAATGACCGCCAGCAGATTGTCCCAGCCGCCGCGAATGCCGCCGCAATGCGTCTCGATCAGCTCGCGGAACGGGATCGACATCGCCTCTTCGACGGTGCACGGATTGTTGACGTGGCCGGAGATGCAGAACAGCTTGGTGCCGACATTGTTGGGCCGGCCGAAGGACGAGAACCAGGCAGCGCCGCGGCGCAAAATGGTCGGCGCCACCGCGATCGACTCGACATTGTTGACCGTCGTCGGGCAGCCATAGAGGCCGACATTGGCCGGAAATGGCGGCTTCAGCCGCGGCTGGCCCTTCTTGCCTTCGAGGCTTTCGAGCAGCGCCGTTTCCTCGCCACAGATATAGGCGCCGGCGCCATGGTGCATGTAGATGTCGAAGTCGTAGCCGGACGTGTTATTCTTGCCGATCAGCTTGGCCTCATAGGCCTCGTCGATGGCGCGCTGCAGCGCCTCGCGCTCGCGGATGAACTCGCCGCGCACATAGATGTAGGCGGCGACCGCGCCCATGGCGAAGCCGGCGATCAGGCAGCCCTCGACCAGCGTGTGCGGGTCGTGGCGCAATATGTCACGGTCCTTGCACGTGCCGGGTTCGGATTCGTCGGCATTGACGACGAGATAGCTCGGCCTCCCGTCGCTCTGCTTGGGCATGAACGACCATTTCAGCCCGGTCGGGAAGCCGGCGCCGCCGCGGCCGCGCAAGCCGGATGCCTTCATCTCGTTGACGATCCAGTCGCGCCCCTTGGCGATGATGCCAGGCGTGTTGTCCCAGGCGCCGCGCGCCATCGCGCCGGCCAGCGACTTGTCGAAGCGGCCGTAGATGTTGTTGAAGATGCGGTCTCTGTCCTGAAGCATTGTTCGTTCCTCAGACCGGTTTCTTGCCGGTGGGCCGATTCTTGTCCATGAGCGACGGCTTGGCCGGCTTGGCGGCTATCTTCTTGCCGCCAGCGCCCAACGGCGCATTCTTCAATTCCGGCGCCTTGAAAGCAGCCGTTGGCTCAGCCTTGGTCTTGGGACCGCTGCGCTGTTTCGAAACCTTTTCGACCTCCGGCGCGGCCTTGTTGGCGTTGGCCGCCGAATGCCGCGGTGCGGCGACGCTCGCCGCCTTCTCCGTCTCTGGTGCGACCTTCGTCGGGGAAGGCGACCTCAGCGCCGGGCTGGTTTCGGGCGCATCGGTCTTCGGCTTGCTGGCTTTCGATGGCGCGACAGGGGGAGCCGGTACCTGTGCGGCCGGAGCCGCCGGCGTTGCGACAATTGCCGTTGGCGCGGCCTCCCTGGCGGCCTTGGCGGCTGCCTTGGCTTCCCTGTCGCGGGTCGTCTTCAGGATCGCCTTTTCGCTCTTCAGCGTCGTCAGGCCGGTGATCGGCTCGGAGGTGATGCGGCCATTCTGCGGGCCCGGCGTCACCGAGGCGCCCTTGCCGGCGTCGTAAAGATCGATGATCTCGGCAAGCCGCTCCGGCGTCAGGTCCTCGAACGTGTCCTTGAAAATCATCACCATCGGCGCGTTGACGCAGGCGCCAAGGCATTCGACCTCCTCCCACGACAGCGTACCCTTGTCGTTGGTGTGGAACTGGTCGTGATGGATCTTCGAGCGGCACACGTCCATCAGCGCTTCCGAGCCGCGCAGCATGCAGGGCGTGGTGCCGCAGACCTGGATATGCGCGCGGGTGCCGACCGGATTGAGCTGGTATTGCGTGTAGAAGGTGGCGACCTCCAGCCCCCTGATGTAGGGCATGCCGAGCATGTCGGAGATCGCCTCGATCGCCGCCTTGGTCACCCAGCCTTCCTGCTCCTGCGCCAGCATCAGCAAGGGGATGATCGCCGATTGCTCGCGGCCCTTCGGGTATTTCTTGATCCATTGCTTCGCCGCTGCCGCATTCGCCCGGCTGAAGGCGAACGAGGCTGGCTGGACGCTGGCTTCTGCGAGACGGCGGACTGACATTTAGCGATCGACCTCACCAAACACGATGTCGAGGGAGCCGAGAACGGCGGTAACGTCGGCCAACATGTGGCCACGGCACAAAAAGTCCATGGCCTGCAGATGCGCGAAGCCTGGCGCGCGCAGCTTGCAGCGATAGGGTTTGTTGGTGCCGTCCGAGATCAGGTATACGCCGAACTCGCCTTTCGGCGCTTCGACCGCAGCATAGACCTCGCCCGCCGGCACGCGGTAGCCTTCGGTGTAGAGCTTGAAGTGATGGATCAGCGCTTCCATCGAACGCTTCATCGCCGCACGCTTCGGCGGCACCACCTTGCCGTCGAGATTCGACACCGGCCCCGCACCTTCCTTGCCGAGCAGCAGGTCGACGCACTGGCGCATGATCTTCGCCGACTGGCGCATCTCTTCCATGCGCACGAGATAGCGGTCGAAACAGTCGCCGTTCTTGCCGATCGGGATGTCGAAATCCATCTCCGAATAACATTCGTAGGGCTGCGACTTGCGCAGGTCCCAGGCCACACCCGAGCCGCGCACCATCACGCCGGAAAAACCCCAGGCCCAGGCATCGGCCAGCGACACCGTGCCGATATCGACATTGCGCTGCTTGAAGATGCGGTTGCCGGTCAGCAGTGCGTCAAGATCGTCGAGCGATTTCAGGAACGGGTCGATCCAGTTGCCGATATCCTCGACCAGCTTCTGCGGCAGGTCCTGGTGGACGCCGCCGGGCCGGAAATAGGCCGCATGCATGCGCGAACCGCTGGCCCGCTCATAGAATACCATGAGTTTTTCGCGCTCGACGAAGCCCCACAAGGGCGGCGTCAGCGCGCCGACATCCATCGCCTGCGTCGTCACATTGAGGATGTGCGACATGATGCGGCCGATCTCGCAATAAAGCACGCGGATCAGCTGGCCGCGCTTCGGCACTTCGATGCCGAGCAGTCGCTCGGCGGCAAGCGCGAAGGCATGCTCCTGGTTCATCGGCGCGCAATAGTCGAGCCGGTCGAGATATGGCACCGCCTGCAGATAGGTTTTGGCTTCGATCAGCTTTTCAGTGCCGCGATGCAACAGCCCGATATGCGGATCGACGCGATCGACGACTTCGCCATCAAGCTCCAGCACGAGGCGCAAAACGCCATGCGCCGCCGGATGTTGCGGACCGAAATTGATGTTGAAGTTGCGAACGGAGGTTTCAGCCATTTACTGCTTTGCCTTCTCATCCCCCGGGAGCACGTAATCCGTACCTTCCCACGGAGACAGAAAATCGAAATTGCGGAATTCCTGCTTCAATTCCACCGGCTCGTAGATGACCCGCTTGGCCTCGTCGTCGTAGCGCACCTCGACGAAACCGGTCAGCGGAAAATCCTTGCGCAGCGGATGACCCTCGAAGCCGTAATCGGTCAGAATCCGCCTGAGATCGGGATGGCCCGAAAACAGCACGCCATAGAGATCGTAGGTTTCGCGTTCGAACCAGTCGGCGCCCGGAAACACACCGGTGATAGATGGCACCACCGTCTCTTCGTCAGCCTGCACCTTGAGCCGGATGCGAACATTCTGCTTCGGCGACAGCAGATGATAGACGACGTCGAAGCGATTGGCCCGCGACGGATAATCGGCGCCGCACACATCGATGATCGAAATGAACTGGCATTTTTGATCGTCGCGCAGGAAGGTTATCACCTCGATCAGATCGTGCGGCTCGACAGAGATGGTGAGTTCGCCATAGGCAAGCACCGCCTCGCCGATCCGGCCGTTCAGCTTCTCTCCGAGATAGGTCGAGAGTTCACTCAAGGACTGGCTCATGCCGCTCACCGTTCGATCGTGCCGGTGCGGCGGATCTTCTTCTGCAGGAGAAGAATGCCGTAAAGCAGCGCTTCCGCACTCGGCGGGCAGCCGGGCACGTAGATGTCGACCGGCACGACGCGGTCGCAGCCGCGCACCACCGAATAGGAATAATGATAGTAGCCGCCGCCATTGGCGCAGGAGCCCATCGAGATGACGTAGCGCGGCTCCGGCATCTGATCGTAGACCTTGCGCAGCGCCGGCGCCATCTTGTTGGTCAGCGTGCCGGCGACGATCATGATGTCGGACTGGCGCGGAGACGCGCGAGGAGCAACACCGAACCTCTCCGAGTCATAGCGCGGCATCGAGGTGTGGATCATTTCGACCGCGCAACAGGCGAGACCAAAGGTCATGAACATCAGCGAGCCGCTGCGCGCCCAGGTGATCAGCGCCTCGGTGGAGGTGACGAGAAAACCCTTGTCGGCAAGTTCGTTGTTGATCTCGAGGAAGAATGGATCATTCGCCCCCACCGGCTTCCCGGTGCTGGGGTCGAGAATGCCCTTCGGCTTCGGCGCGACGAGCGTGCCGGAATTGTCGCTCAATCCCATTCCAGCGCTCCTTTCTTCCATTCATAGGCGAAGCCGATGGTCAGCACCGCCAAAAACACCATCATCGACCAGAAACCGAGTATGCCGATCTGGCTGAAAGACACGGCCCACGGGAACAGGAAGGCCACTTCCAGATCGAAGATGATGAACAGGATCGACACTAGGTAGAAGCGGATGTCGAACTTCATGCGGGCGTCGTCGAACGAATTGAAGCCGCACTCGTAGGCGGAAAGCTTTTCCGGATCTGGGTTGCGGAAGGCCACCAGAAAGGGGGCGGCAAGCAGCGCCAGGCCGACGACCAGCGCCACGCCGATGAACAGGACGATGGGCAGGTACGAACTCAACAATGCGTTCATGCTGCAGCTTTCCGTTGGCGGCCAATCCACTCTGATTACAGCACCGGACCCACTTGCGGAAGCGTGACAGTTTAACCACTGAACCGTTTTAGGAGGCTCTATGCTGCAACGCGGCGAGGGTTAGCGCAGCGCCTTCGGCGAAGCAAGTCAAACCTTGTTCAAAACACGGTGCCTGGACGGCATATCCGGATAAACTGGTCCGATCCGCTCCTGTTTGATTTCTTTCAACTTTTACTCCAGTTTTCTCTCCTGACATAGATGCCGCCAAAACCCTGCTAGCATGGCGCGGAATCATCGTCCAAACCTTGGGTCGAACGCCAACAGAGTGCCGTCTGCATGAAGGAAAAAATCTCGCTCGCCATGGCCCGGCGCATCGCGCTTGCCGCACAGGGGTTTGCCGATCCTCGCCCTAACAGCACGCCTGATCGCCGCCATCTGGCCCGCGTCCTTGCCCGCACCGGCCTGCTGCAGATCGATTCCGTCAGTGCGGTGGTGCGTGCTCACTATATGCCGCTCTATTCGCGGCTTGGCCCCTACCCGCTTGCGCTGCTCGACAACGCCGCCGTGACGCGCAAGCGCAAAGTCTTCGAATATTGGGCGCATGAGGCCTCCTTTCTGCCGGTCGAGACCTATCCACTGATGCGCTGGCGCATGGAGCGGGCCGAGCGCGGCGAGGAAATGTATAACGGGCTGGCCAAGTGGGGCCGCGAGCGCGCCGCCTACATTGAAGACATCTATCGCGAGGTCGTTCAACGCGGCCCGATCGCCGCTTCCGCCCTGGAAGGCCAGAAAGGCTCGGGCGGCTGGTGGGGCTGGAGCGATGCCAAGCACGCTTTCGAATGGCTGTTCTGGGCCGGCCGCATCACCACGGCGTCGCGTCGTGGCTTCGAGCGGCGCTACGATCTGCCGGAGCGCGTGCTGCCGCCTGCGATACTTGCCCTGCCAGTGCCCTCCCCTGAGGATGCGCACCGCGAATTGCTGCGCATTTCCGCCCGCGCCCACGGGGTCGCGACGGCGGGCGACCTGCGCGATTATTTC
>NZ_RZSW01000167.1:0-11235 GCF_003997375.1 Mesorhizobium sp. M5C.F.Ca.IN.020.29.1.1
TTTATCCGCCGCCAGGCGGTTTCCCGCTGATACCCGGCAGCGAGGCGGCGGGGGTGGTGGTGGAAGTCGGCGCGGATCTCGACTGGCTGATGCCGGGCGATCGCATCGCCTACGCCGTGACGACTGGCGCCTATGCCGAGCAGCGCGTGATCGCCGCCGACCGCGTGGTCAAGGTGCCGGACGGCATCAGCGACGAACAGGCGGCCGCCATGATGCTGAAAGGGATGACAGCGGAATATCTGCTGCGCCGTACCTTCAAGGTGAAGGCGGGCGACACGATTCTGTTTCACGCCGCGGCCGGCGGCGTCGGGCTGATCCTTGGCCAATGGGCCAAGCATCTTGGCGCAACCGTGATCGGTACCGCCAGCTCCGCCGACAAGATCGAGCTCGCCAAGGCGCATGGCTTCGACCACGTCATCAACTACCGCGAGCAGGACTTCGTCGCCGGCGTTCTCGCCATCACCGGTGGCAAGAAGTGCGACGTCGTCTATGATTCGGTAGGCAACGACACCTTTCCGGCCTCGCTCGACTGCCTGAAGCCGCTCGGCATGTTCGCGAGCTTCGGTCAATCGTCGGGGCCGGTCCCGCCGTTCAGCATGTCGTTGCTGGCGCAGAAAGGTTCGCTGTTCGCAACCCGTCCGACGCTGTTCGTCTACAACGCCAAGCGCGAAGACCTGGAGGCGTCCGCCGCCGCGCTGTTCGAAATCGTGCTCAGCGGCGCGGTCGAGATCAAGATCAACCAGCGCTACGCGCTCAAGGATGCCGGCAAGGCGCATTCCGACCTTGAGGGCCGCAGGACGACCGGGACAACCATTCTTATCCCCTGAGCCTTGCTATCCCTTGAGTTTCCGCTGAAATTCTTGAAGCTCTTTCAAGACGGGTGCCGCTTTGCGATGACAGCAGGCCGCGCATACCATGCCTGCGGGAACACAGAACATATCTGGCAAACCAGATGGGAGGCACTGTGAGTGCAAATCAGGACGACGCAGACCTGCTTGAGGTTCGTGGCCTTACCAAGACGTTCGGCACGCTGACAGCGTGCGACCATATCGATCTCAACGTCGCAAAAGGCGAAATCCACGCATTGCTCGGCGAGAACGGCGCCGGCAAGTCGACGCTCGTCAAAATGCTGTTCGGAACATTGGAGCCCAATTCGGGCGAGATTTTCTGGAACGGTCAGGCGGTCACGATCAGCAATCCCGGCTTCGCGAAGAAGCTCGGCATCGGCATGGTGTTCCAGCATTTTTCGTTGTTCGAGGCACTGACGGCGGCCGAGAACATCGCGCTGTCGCTGGATGACGGTTCGCCAATCAGCACGATCGCCGCGAAGGCGAGGGCGCTTTCCTACAGCTACGGCCTGCCGCTCGACCCGCAATCGCTGGTCGGCGACCTGTCGGTCGGTGAGCGCCAGCGTATAGAGATTATCCGTTGTCTTCTGCAGACGCCGCAGCTCATCATTCTCGACGAGCCGACTTCAGTGCTGACGCCGCAGGAAGCCGACAAGCTGTTCGAGACGCTCGAACGGTTGCGCTCGGAAGGAAAGTCCATCCTCTACATTTCGCACCGGCTGGAAGAGGTCAAGCGCATCTGCGACCGCGCCACCGTGCTGCGCCACGGCAAGGTGGTTGGCCATTGCAACCCGCGCAAGGAAACCGCGGCATCGCTGGCACGCATGATGGTCGGCAACGACGTTCAGGCCGTTGTGCGCGCGCCGGTTCAGGGTATTGAGACCGCGCAGTCGCTGCTTGAAATCCGCGCACTCAGCCGCAGGCCGGCAACGCCGTTCTCGATCCCGCTCAGGAATATCAACCTGACGGTACGCGCCGGCGAAGTGATCGGCATTGCAGGCGTTGCCGGCAACGGCCAGGGCGAGTTCTTCGAATCCGTTTCCGGCGAGGTCCCGCAGCAGGATGCCGCCTCGGTGCGCATCCGCGGCAAGGATGCCGGCGGCCTCAGCATCACCGGCAGGCGGCTGATGGGCGCTGCCTTCGTGCCGGAAGAGCGGCTCGGCCACGGTGCAGCACCCCGCATGAAGCTTTCGGAAAACCTGCTGCTGTCGCGCCATGCCACCGACGGCAAGGTGTTTGTCGGCGCCGGCGGAATGGTCAAAAGCGATGCGATCTATGCCGCTGCCCAGCGCATCATCAAGGCGATGGATGTGCGCAAGAGCGCCCTGGATCCGGAGGCGGCAGCGCTTTCAGGCGGCAATCTGCAGAAATTCATTGTCGGCCGCGAACTCGACCGCAGGCCAAGCGTCATGGTCGTCAATCAGCCGACATGGGGCGTCGACGCCGGTGCCGCCGCCCACATTCGCCAGACGCTGATCGAATTGGCGCGCAGCGGCTCGGCAGTGCTGGTCATCAGTCAGGACCTCGACGAACTGTTCGAGATATCCGACGCGATCGCGGTGATGCACAATGGCGAATTGTCGAAGCCTTTGCCGATCGCTGAGGCCACGTTCGAAAAGATAGGACTGCTGATGGGCGGGGCCGAGCCAGGCCACGCCGAACACGCTCTGGAGACGTCATGATGCGCCTCGAACTCGTCAAACGGCCGCAGCGCTCGATGCTGTTCTCGGCGCTGTCGCCCTTCATTGCATTCGTGTTGACGATCATCGCCGGCGCCATCCTGTTCGCACTGCTTGGCGTCAATCCTTTGAAGGCGTTCCAAATTTACTT
Source organism: Mesorhizobium sp. M5C.F.Ca.IN.020.29.1.1 (assembly GCF_003997375.1). Classification (NCBI taxonomy): domain Bacteria; kingdom Pseudomonadati; phylum Pseudomonadota; class Alphaproteobacteria; order Hyphomicrobiales; family Phyllobacteriaceae; genus Mesorhizobium; species Mesorhizobium sp. M5C.F.Ca.IN.020.29.1.1. Next base: position 2,679 of record NZ_RZSW01000167.1, read on the forward strand.
CCTCGAGCCGGTCAGTCAGGTCTGGCAGCTGCATGAGCTGGCGATCAAGGCGGCACCGCTCATCCTGATCGGGGTCGGCCTGTCGGTTTGCTACAGGGCCAACATCTGGAACATCGGCGCGGAAGGCCAATTCATCCTGGGCGGCATCGTCGGCTCGAGCATTCCGGTGCTGTTTCCCCAGTTTGAAGGCCCGCTGGTGCTGCCGCTGATGCTGCTGTTCGGCATGGTCGGCGGTGCCGCCTACGCCGCCATTCCCGCCTTGCTCAAGACGCGCTTCAACACCAACGAGATCCTGACCAGCCTAATGCTGGTCTATGTCGCGCAGCTGTTCCTCGACTGGCTGGTGCGTGGGCCGTGGCGCGATCCGAAGGGTTTCAATTTCCCGCAGACGATACAGTTCAACGACTCGGCCATATTGCCGGAACTGATGCCGGCCTCCGGCCGTGCCAATTGGGGTTTCGTGTTCGCGCTGGTCGCGGCGGTGCTGGTCTGGATCTTGATGAGCCGCATGCTGAAAGGCTTTGAGGTTCGCGTGCTCGGCTCAAGCCCCAGGGCAGGGCGCTTCGCCGGCTTCGGTATCAACCGGATGGTGTTCTTCGCCTTCATGCTGTCGGGTGCACTGGCCGGGCTTGCCGGCATCTCGGAAGTCTCCGGAGCCATCGGCCAGCTGCAACCGGTGATCTCGCCCGGCTACGGCTTTGCCGCCATCATCGTGGCGTTCCTCGGCCGGCTCAATCCGCTCGGCATCGTCGCTGCTGGCCTGGTGCTGGCACTGACCTATCTCGGTGGCGAGGCGGTGCAAAGCGCGCTCGGCATCTCCGACAAGGTGGCGCGCGTGTTCCAGGGCATGCTCCTGTTCTTCGTGCTCGGCTGCGACACGCTCATTCACTACCGCATTCGCTTGATCGGTTTTGCCGCGCCGAAGCTTGAATCCGCGCCGAAGCTGGAGGAGGCCCGCTGATGGACATCACCGTCAACATTCTTTTGACCATCGCAACCGCGGCGACGCCGTTGCTGATCGCGGCGATCGGCGAGCTGGTGGTCGAACGTTCCGGCGTGCTCAATCTCGGTGTCGAAGGCATGATGATCATGGGGGCGGTCGGCGGTTTCGGCGCCGGCTATCTCACCGGATCGCCGTGGATCGGGTTGTTGACGGCGATCGCCTTGGGTGCGGTGTTTTCGCTGCTGTTCGCTGTCATGACGTTGTCGCTGGCCACAAACCAGGTGGCGACCGGCCTGTCGCTGACATTGCTCGGCCTGGGGCTTTCCGGCATGATGGGCACCAGCTTTGTCGGCCAGCCCGGCGCGAGGCTGCCAAACCTCGACATTCCCGGCCTGACAGCGATCCCCGTCATCGGCAGGTTGTTGTTCGGCCAGGACCCGATCTTCTACATCTCGGTTGCATTGACCGCCGCCGTCATGTGGTTCCTGTTCAAGACCCGCACCGGGCTCACGCTGCGCTCGATCGGCGACAGCCACACATCGGCCCATGCCCTTGGCATCCAGGTCATCCGCTACCGCTATCTGGCGGTGATCTTCGGCGGCGCCTGTGCAGGCCTTGCCGGGGGCCACCTGTCGCTGGTCTATACGCCGCAATGGGTGGAGAACATGACCGCCGGGCGCGGCTGGATCGCACTGGCGCTGGTCGTATTCGCATCATGGCGGCCATGGCGGGTGCTGGCTGGCGCCTATATCTTCGGCGCGGTATGGATCGGCCAGCTTCATGCACAGGCTTTTGGCATTCCGGTTCCCTCGCAACTGCTTTCTTCGTTGCCCTATCTGGCAACCATCGTGGTTCTCGTTCTAATCTCGCGCAACAAGCGTTTGACGATGATGAACACACCGGCTTCCTTGGGGCAGCCATTCGTTCCAGATCGTTGACAATAAAAGACAAACGGGAAGCTCCAAGGCTTAACTCAGAGAGGTAACACGATGAAAAAACTGCTTATTGCGCTGATGGCCGCGGCGGCAGCATTGTCGCTGGCAGCGACCGCCGAAGCGCAGGAAAAACTGAAAGCCTGTTGGGTCTATACCGGCCCGATCGGTGATTTCGGCTATTCGTACCAGCATGACCAGGGCCGCCTGGACGTAGAGAAGGCACTCGGCGACAAGGTCGAGACCGCATATCTGGAGAACGTCTCCGAGGGTCCCGATGCCGATCGTGCCTTCGAGCGCCTGGCGCGCGAAGGATGCAAGATCATTTTCGGCACGTCCTTCGGCTTCATGGACCCCGAAGTAAAGGTCGCCAAGAAGTTCCCCGACGTTATGTTCGAACACGCGACCGGCTACAAGACGGCCGAAAACCTCGGCATCTACAACGCACGTTTCTACGAAGGCCGCTACATCCTCGGCCAGATCGCCGCCAAGCAATCGAAGTCGGGCGTCGCGGGCTACATCGTTTCGTTCCCGATTCCTGAGGTGGTGATGGGCATTAATTCCTTCATGCTCGGTGCCCAGTCAATCAAGCCAGATTTCAAGGCGAAAATCGTCTGGGTAAATTCATGGTTCGATCCGGGCAAGGAAGCCGATGCCGCCAAGGCTCTGTTCGACCAGGGCGCCGACATCATCGTCCAGCACACCGACTCGACCGCTCCCCTGCAAGTCGCCGAAGAGCGAGGCCTACAGGGCTTCGGCCAGTCTTCGGACATGATCAAGTTCGCTCCCAAGGCACAGTTGACCTCGATCGTCGACGATTGGGGGCCGTATTATATCGGCCGGGTGAAGGCTGCACTCGACGGCACCTGGAAGCCCGGCAATGTCTGGCTGGGCATCAAGGACGGCGCCGTTAAGATGGCCCCTTACACCAACATGCCCGACGACGTGAAGGCGATGGCGGAAGCCACCGAGAAGAAGATTATCGACGGATGGAATCCTTTCACCGGGCCGATTGCCAAGCAGGACGGAACGCCGTGGCTGAAGGACGGCGAAGTCGCCGACGACGCCACGCTGCTCGGCATGAACTTCTACGTCAAGGGCGTCGACGACAAGCTGCCGCAGTAAGCGCAAGCCTTGGCTCGGCCGGCTTTCGCCGGAACAGGAGAGGGCGCCTTTGGGCGCCCTCTTTTCATCTGCAGAGCTTCGAAGGTTTACCTGCCCGGCTTGCGAATCCCACTCACGAAAGTTCAGCGGGCGACTATCGTGTGAACGCCCGTAGGCAGCCTGATACGATCCGATGTGGGAGCGAGCGCCGGGCGCCCATCCGTAGTGATCTGCCATATCTCGACGGCGCCGCCAAGCGGCGCTTCCTCATTGCGGTAACGGTTCACGCCAACGAAGAGCTTTTGTCCCGTGCGATCAAAAGCGAGTCCTTGCGGCAGCACGCCTGCGAGCGGCCATTCGCCGTGCGGCGATAGCCGTCCTGTTTCAGAGTCCAGCTGATAGAGGCTGAGCGACGCGTGCTCCGTCCAGTCGCGCGAGCCATCTGGCTTACCGGTGCCGCGAAGATTGGACGTGACAAGAAAGCGGCCGTCGGGGCTGAAGGCGATCGTCTCGGCGCCCCAGCCACCAAGCGCGATGTGAGGCACGGTGTGCCTTGCTGCGTCGCCCGTCGTCCCGACATCGGCAAGCCGGACTGTGGTGAGGATGCCCTCCTGAACGCCATAGAAACCAGCCGTATCGATTCCCCATTGAACATCGGAGGTGATGTAGTAGCGGCCGTCCGGCGAAAAGCGGCCGACAAACGGGAACTTGTTCGTCTGGATGCGATTGCCCCAGGGACGAATAGCAGAAACTGCTCCGTCCTCTCCGCGCAGCACCTCGTAGAAGGCAACCTGACCACGGTCGACGAGATTGACCCCGACATACCGGCCGCTTGGATGCCACTGCACCCAGGTCGCTTTCAATGGAATGAAACCCGTTGACGGCTCAAGACCGAGACCGAAGCTGGATGCTTGGCCGAACCGACCCTCTCTGACCGGAACGAAAGTGAGTTCGTGTTCGGCGTCGGCAGCAATTGCGGCGATGAGATCGCCAGCAGGATTGAGATGGATCGCCTGCGGCTGGATTCCGATCCTCACGCTGTCGACCACCGCCGAGTGGCCGCCATCGAACTGGAGCGATCGGATCGTGTCGCCTTGCTGCAACTCGTCGAGGCGGGTCGCCCGTTCGGAGCGTTGACGGAAGGTTTCGGCGACGAAAACGAACTGGCCATCCAGGGAGACGTCTAGTGCTCCGGGCGGCCCATAGGTCGAATTCGAAACCTCCGTCATCGCAACAGGGCGAGACCGCTCTGTCGGCGAGGTGATGATGGACAGCGTATCCCGATTGTGAGGATCTGGAGGCCCGAGCTCGCCCGTCTCGTAGACGGTCGGCACCATATCGACATCCGACAACGCAAAGACGATCCCTCCGCGACTTTCGGCCGGCTGAGCGCTTGAGAGGTTCGGCATCAGGAATAGAAGAATAGCAGCGAGAGAACAGCGTCGCATGGATGTCTCCATATCGATTGAAGGCGCCTATTTTCGGGGTTCGCTTTCAGTCGTCAAATCGATATTTGACATCTGAATATTCCTTTCAGTAATAAGAGTTCGGAGGTCCAACATGAATCTGGCTTCGATCGATCTGAACCTGCTTGTCGCCTTTGACGCTCTGCTCAGTGAAGGCAGCGTGAGCGCGGCGGCAGCCCGTATCGGGCTCAGCCAGCCAGCGATGAGCAAGCGCCTCGCCCATCTGCGTCGGCTCTTCGCCGATGATCTCTTCGTCCGTCATGCCGATGGCGTGCGGCCGACCGAAAAGGCGCTCGACCTCGCCGATCCGATCCGGGCCGCGCTACGGCAGATCCAGGATGCGCTGGGAGGGTTCGGCCAGTTCTCGCCGGAGCGATCGGGTCGCATCTTCAGGATCGCGACCACCGATCACATCGCGGCGACTTTAATGCCCAGACTGATGCCGGTGCTCCGTTCAGCGGCGCCGAGAATTTCGATCGTCCTGCGCAGCCTACACCGACAGGAAATCGTCGATTGTCTCGAGAAGGGCTCGATAGACCTTGCGATCACTATCCTGCCCGATGCGCCGACAACGATCAAACGTGCATCACTCTTCCACGTGAACTGGCTATCGATCGTCTCGGCAGAGCATCCTGAGATCCGCGACGCGATGACGCTCGAACTCTTTCTGAAGTATCCGCACTTGCTGGTCACTCATGTCGGCGATCTGAAGGGCTACATTGATCGCCTTCTGGACGACCGCGGCCTGAAACGGACCGTCGCAATGAGCCTGCCTTATGCGCTCGCCGTGCCGGCGATCATCGCCCAGACGGACATGATCTGCACCTTGTCGGTAAACGTGATCCGGCTGACGAATTGGCCGCGCGTGCGCTCTTTTCCGCTGCCCTTCGACTACTTCGGTTATCAGGAAACTCTGCTATGGCATCGGAGGAACGACAGCGACTCCGGTCACGCCTGGCTCAGGCGGATGCTTATCCGTGCAAGCGAAACAGTCACGTCCTAGAGCGCTTTGCGTTTTGGTCGAACCAAAACCGGGCTCTAACTCTATTTTAAAGCATTTTGTCGGACGCCAAACGAAGACCTTTGGCTGCAAAATGCTCTAGCAGAAAGGGTCTTCGCCCCGCCGGCGATCAGACCGCCGAACCGTAGAGATCGTAGGCGTCGGCACGGTCGATCTTGGCGGTGACGATGTCGCCGGCACGCAACGGGCGCCGCGACTGGATATGCACCGAGCCGTCGATTTCGGGCGCGTCGTATTTGGTGCGGCCCTTCGCCGAGGTGCCATGCGCCTCGTCGATCAGGACAGGCAGGCGCTTGCCGACCTTCCTGGCGAGCTGCGTCGCCGAGATCTTCTGCTGGCGCTGCATGAAGCGGTGCCAACGCGCCTCCTTGATCTCCTGCGGTACCTGTTCGAGGCCGAGATCATTGGAGCGGGCGCCCCTGACAGGCTCGTATTTGAAACATCCGGCGCGATCGATCTTCGCTTCGTCCAGCCAGTCGAGCAGCATTTCGAAATCGTCGTCGGTCTCGCCGGGGAAGCCGACGATGAAGGTGGAGCGGATCGCCAGATCCGGACAGATTTCGCGCCAGCCGCGAATGCGGTCGAGAGTCTTTTCGCCATGGGCAGGCCGGCGCATGTTCTTCAGCACCTGCGGCGAGGCGTGCTGGAACGGAATGTCCAGGTAGGGAAGGATCTTTCCTTCGGCCATCAGCGGGATGACATCGGCGACATGCGGGTAGGGGTAGACATAGTGCATGCGTACCCAAACGCCGAGCTTGCCGAGTTCCTCCGACAGATCGAGGAATTTTGCCCGCACTTCGCGATCGCCGAACATGCTGGTCTGGTATTTGATGTCGATGCCGTAGGCGCTGGTGTCCTGCGAAATGACCAGTATCTCCTTAACGCCGGCCTTGGCCAGTTTCTCGGCTTCGCGCAAAACGTCGGCCGCCGGTCGCGAGGCGAGGTCGCCGCGCAGCGCCGGAATGATGCAGAAGGTGCAGCGGTTATTGCAGCCTTCCGAAATCTTGAGATAGGCATAGTGGCGCGGCGTGAGCTTGACGCCTTGCGGCGGCAAAAGGTCGATGTAGGGATCGTGGCTCGGGGGTGCTGCCTCATGCACTGCAGCCATCACGCTCTCGTAGGCCTGCGGACCGGTGATGGCGAGAACGTTGGGGTGTTTCTCGCGGATTACGTCAGGTTCGGCGCCTAGACAGCCGGTGACGATGACCCTGCCGTTCTCCGAAAGGGCGGAGCCGATGGCATTGAGCGATTCATCACGAGCCGAATCGAGAAAGCCGCAGGTGTTGACGACGACCAGATCGGCGCCGTCATGTTTGCGCGCGATCTCGTAGCCTTCGGCGCGCAGGCGCGTGATGATGCGCTCCGAGTCCACGAGGGCTTTCGGGCATCCAAGGCTTACGAAGCTGATGCGAGGGGCAGACATGTGCGGTTTCCAATGGACGCGGGCCGGAAACCCTAAGGCCCGGCCCGGAAGTCTCGATACATGTTGATCTTTAGAACTTTCGCAGAAGCTCAATTTGCACGGCGCAATAGCATAGTTCCGCAATCAAGCAAACCGGGGAATGGCTTGGCGCCGCTCGGCGGGCCTGCGCTGCTAAAGGGTCAAGTTCAATGACCGCCCGGTCCGAACCACGGCGCCAGGAACGCAAACTGTTCGGGGAACTGCTGCACGGCACCATCCAGAAGCATCTTCACGGCGACGTAGAGAATGATCACGAGGCCGATATAAGCAATCCAGCGGTACTTATGGAGGAGGCGTGCGACAAACGAAGCGGCGAAGCCCATCAGCGCAATCGACAGCGCCAAGCCGATGATCAGGACCGTCGGATGGTCCATTGCCGCGCCTGCGACTGCAAGGACGTTATCGAGAGACATCGAAACGTCGGCAATGACGATCTGCCAGGCTGCCTGAGCAAAGGTCTTGCGCGGCCCTTTGCCGCCGATCGTCCCGCTCTTGTCGTAATCGACATTCGACAACGATTCCGTCGCGTCATGTTCCTGCTCGTGGCTGACACGGAGTTCGCGCCACATCTTCCAGCACACCCAAAGCAGCAGCAGGCCGCCGGCTATGAGAAGAATGGGGCCGATTGTGAGGAGCCACTGGGTGATTAGTGCGAAGAAGATGCGAAGCACGGTGGCCGCCGCAATGCCGACGAGAATCGCCTTCTTGCGCTGGTCCGACGGCAGGCCTGCCGCGGCAAGGCCGATGACGATGGCATTGTCGCCGGCAAGCACAAGGTCGATGGCGATGACCTGGAGCAGAGCCGCGAGGCCAGAGGCGGTAAAAATTTCCATCAGCTGGAATTTCCTTGCTTGGTCGCCAATCGTTCGCGTGGGGTGCCCGAACGCCTAACGTGTATGGTTCCCGCGCGTCAAGAGATGGCTTGAGAACAAGGCCGGCAAACCGCCTGATCTGCCGTGATCAAGATGACCCCGAAACCAGAACGCAAATGGCGCCCCTGCAAGGAAAATCTGTCGAAACTGCTCATGCCAAGCAGTCCTCTGCAGGCATCGGGATAGTAAAAATGATGTCATGCGGCAATCGGTGCGAAATCGTCGGCCGGGGCGCGAGCCGCGCATGCACCAAGGTCGCGACTCCGCTCACGACCGCTCCACGATTGGTGGAATCCTCGACAAATGCCCAGTTCCGCTGCCCAGTTCCGCCTGGCGTCGCAACCATGCGATGCAGGGCTTGATCGAGAACGACAGCACGGGTTGAAGCACGCCGCCACCGCGATAGATTTCGGGGACCGAAGAGTACGATGCCTTAGAAAGTGTTCCTCACAGGAGAGGCTCGTGACGTCTGACGACAACACACCCGTCCTTTCAGGGGCGATCGGGGAGTACCGCGAGTTCGATCCTCCGGCCGCACTCGAAAGGCATTTCCTGTGTGTCTGGTCCAATACATTGCGTCCGGACGCGGGGAGCTTATCGGCCGTGGTCCCAGACGGTTGCGTCGACATCACCTGGATCGACGGCGATCTGGTCGTAGCAGGCCCCGACGTGGCCGTTGCCCTCTCTACGCTGACACCCGGCTCTACTGTGATCGGCACCCGCTTCGGACCGGGTGCGGCAAGCCGGTGGCTCGGGC
>NZ_RZSW01000168.1:0-11225 GCF_003997375.1 Mesorhizobium sp. M5C.F.Ca.IN.020.29.1.1
GCTCGGCGCCGGCGATGATGCCGCCGTCTTTGACGCGCGACTGGAAAGGGAGAAGAAATTCGATCCCGACATCTGGGTGATCGAGATCGAGGCTGGCGCTGCTCCCGTCGAGGAGTTTATTTCCGTCAAGTCGCTCTAACGATTATGGATGAAAACAAAGGCTTAAAGCGTTCGCCTGAATCTCTTTCAGACGTGACGCGCCTTAGGCCTGGCGGCAGCATTATCGCTGTCCGCTTTACGGATGTCCGCGTTTGCCGAGATGGGTCCGGCATTGCGAATGGCCTTCCAGCCGCGTAGCCTGTCCAGCGCCGCGTCGCGATGCAGCAGTCGGTAGCGGTCGAGAAAGATGCGGATGGCCTGCGGATGCGGAAACTCTGTGGGATAGACGGCGGCGGTGATCAGGAACGCCCTCTCTTCGCCGAAATCAAGCGCGCGCAGGGCGGCCAGCAGCGACGTGTAGTTCTGGTTTGCGGTGAGCGCCCGCGCCGTTGAAAAATCGATTTCGAGCGCGTCGGCCAGTGCTGTTTGGAAGAATGCGGCGTTTCCGGTCAGCGCCGTCTCGCGCAGTTTGACATAGGTTTCAGCGCCGGCGAACGGATTGACGGTCGCGCCGCCGCTCTCAGCATCGGCACGCATCAACGACCGCAGCCGGCGGCGTGCATTCTCGGCGGCGGCGCCGGGCACCTGCTGGCTGTCGGGGCTGGGTGCGACGATCTCGGCGCTTTCAGGCGCCGTCTTGGCGATTGCCTCCGGCTGCCGCACGCTCACCAGCGTCGGCTTTTCAAGCGCCCTGATCAGCTGGGCGATGGTCGGGTTCAGATCCTTGCGGCGCGCGATGGCGCGCGCATGCGGCAGGCCGTGCCGTCCGATCAGCGCGATCAGGTCGATATCGCTGAGCGCGCACGAGCGGATGAGCAATGGCGCGGCAATGTCGACCGGCTCCTCGCAAAGCCGCCGGACCAGCGCAGCGGGCGCATATTCGCATTCGGAAAGGGCGGCGGCGACGTAGCGGCGCGATTCGACCGACACATTGGCGAAAAGCGGAAGCGTCAAATCCTCAAGTTGCGCGATCTCCCGGCGCGAAGGGCGGGTGAGCGAACAGAACGCCGACACCGCGGCGCGGAACAGCCTTTCGGCCTTTCCCGATTCAGCCCGTATAGCGATTTGCCTGAAATCCGAAGCTGACACGAAGGATACGCCCGATACTCGACACAATCTGGACCATGCTCGACCGGGACTGTGTCGGTTTCGCATTTGCCTCGGGTCAAGAATTCCTGACCTCAGAACAAACATCAAATTAGCGGCGATCCGTTAGCGTTCCGTTAACCTACTGCCGTCCTTAATCAGATTGGAGGCGTTGCGTTGTGCTCCGGGGCAACCGAGAGGAATGCACGAACCATGGGCATGGTACTGTCTTTCGTGCCGCGAACGGCGGCAACCAATCGAGCAGAACGAAACACCGGAACGCCGGCAGCGGTGATCATTTTCCCTGGCGTCCGCTACGAGCCACGGACGGGCGAAACGCGGCCAGGCGCCGGTCCGGACAAGCCGGGCTCGTCAAGGACGATGCCGGGGTCGTCGGGGACGATGCCTGTTCCGCATCATTAGAGCCCGCGCGCCCTGCTGGGCGCGCGCAAAGGCACCTTGAATGAGCGCCGCGGCCCGGTCCGACGCGCAAAGGATGCTCTAACACTTTGAAAGCGGGCCGCGCGCCCTGTTCGGCGCGTACAGGAGGCTCTAACTTTGAATCGCTGCAGGCTGGAAACCGGCCGCCGCATACTTCGGTTGACGTCAGTAGCCCTGCAGTTCGCAGGAACTCCGCTCGAGAAACCGCGACACGATCGGCTTCCAGCTGTCATCGGGCACGAACGAGCGGATGACGAACATGCCTTCGTCGATGGGCGCCTCGACGAAGATTGCTCCTTGCAATTCCTCCGGGAGATCCTTGCGGATCTCGATCATCTGGGCCGGCGTCAGTACGATACTGTCCAGCACCCTTCCGGTCGCACTATGGTCGTTGAAGGAGTAGATGTTATGTCCGCTGCGGTCATAGACCGATACGGACCAGAACGGGACGTTTCCCGGTGCCTTCACCCGAACCATCCCTTCGGACAGATCGAAGCGGCAAGCCGCAGCATAAAACAGCGGATCGACGGATCTCACCACCGGCGTCCCGCCGGCCTCTGCATCCAGCCTGGTCATCTTATAGAGGTCCGATGCCATGGCCAGCCGCGACCACGCATCACGTTCGGAAAATTCCGGAACGAGCAGCAGCACGACGATGTGCACGATGCCGGCGCCAAGCAGGCCGAGCAGGATCGCGTGCAGCAGCCTACGCATTGCAGCCGACCTTCCGGATCTGCGGCAACGTGATATCCGAAAGACCCGTGCTGCTGGCGACCGGCGTGTCGTAGAATGTCAGTACGAAATACATCCGGCCGAAGCCGTCGGAAAGCAGCCAGTTGCCTGGTGCGGGGCGGTTGCTGACGGAAATTGCCACCGAATTGTCGGGCTGGCGCAGCACCTGGTAGGATTGAAGTGCCGCAAGCCTTGGTTTTCCGGTCTCGACCACGCTGAGCGATTCATCGGCGGCATAGAGGGTCCAGAACCGGGCTGTGGGAAATCCGCCTTCGATCTCATAGGCGCATTGGCGTTTCAATTGTTCGCCGCCGGAATCGCGTTCGGCGATAAAGGACAGGCCTTCTGTCTGCCCGAGTGCAAGGACACCCTCGCGCGCCACGCGCGCTTTCGAGTAAGGATCCGCCGCCCGCGTGCCGATATCGGGGAACGCCGTCCATGGGCCGATCCTGATCGCGCCGATGCCATCCTGCGTCTTGAGAGCGTACCAGACGCTGCCGCCGCCGCCGCCGATGGCTATGGCAAGCGCGAGGAGCGTCAGGAATGCGTTCTTGAGCATGAAGAGCCGCGGGAAAGAGGAGTGCGCTCGGGGATATCGCGGGGGAGGGGGCCATGGCAAGCGGACCTCTGTGGAATTGCCGGCGCGAGGGTGGCCTGGCCCGTGTGCCGGCATCAAAGCGCCGACAGGGTCTCCGGCGTCGCAGGCGCCTGGAGGACGGGCGCCGACTGGAACAATCTTGTGATGTCCCTGAGCGCCCGGGTGGTTTGGCTGGACAGCACCGGCGGGCGCTCGGCGGCGGCGTCGGCCACTGCCTGCTCGGCATCCTGCTTTTCCGCTTCCTCGGCCTTGGCGGCGATCTCCTCGTCGACGAAGGGATGATCGAGACCGGGGATCGGCTTGAGGTCGATATTCTGGTGCGCATAGACCATCAGCCGCTGCCAAACCATCGCCGGCAGCGAGCCGCCGGTCATGTTGTTGGTCGTGGTGAAGTCGTCATTGCCTAGCCACACGGCAGCCGTGTAGTTGCCGGTGAAGCCGACATACCAGGCGTCGCGGTAAGACTGCGTGGTGCCGGTCTTGCCGGCCGAAACGATATTGGGAAGGGCAGCGCGCCGCGCCGTACCCATCACCGGCACCGCCGCCAGCATGGTGTTCATATATTTCAGCGCCTGTTCCGAGAGCACACGGTGCGGCGGCGGCGCATCCTTGGCGAAATCGTAAACCACCTCGCCGGTACGAGTAACCAGCTGGGTGACGCCATGCCGAGAGCCGACAAAGCCGTTCTGGGCGAACACGCTATAGCCTGTCGCCTGGTCCATCACGGTCATGCCCGATGTGCCGAGCACCATCGTCTTGTGCGATTCGAGCGGCGATTCGACGCCCATGGCTTCCGCCATCGCCTTGATCGGCTTGATACCGAGATGATTCTTGGCCAGCCGCACCGGCACGGTGTTGATCGATTTGGCCATCGCCGTGATCAGCGTGACCTTGCCGGCCCGTCCGTCATTGTAATTGTGCGGCGACCAGGCACCCCAGGAGATCGGCGCGCCTGAAACGACGGAATCCGGCGTGAAGCCGTGCTCCATCGCCGTTGCGTATACGTAGGGTTTAAACGATGAGCCGCTCTGGCGCAGCGCCTTGGTGGCGCGGTTGAACTGGCTGGCACCGTAGTCGCGGCCGCCGACGATCGCCCTGACTGCGCCATTGGTTTCGATGACGACCATGGCGCCTTCGGTGACGTTGTATTCCTTGCCGAACTGGCGGAGATGAAACTCCATCGATTCTTCCGCCGCCTTCTGGATGTTGGCGTCGAAAGTGGTGTGGGCGACCAGCGAATGCTGGCCGGACTTCGCGGCGATCTTCTTGACCTCTTCGAATGCCCAGTCGAGGTAGTAATCGGGGCTCTTCTGCTCGCCGCGGTCGACGATTTCAGCCGGATGCAGCCGCGCCTGCAGCACCTGACCCTCGCTCATGAAGCCGCCTTCGACGAGATTCGACAGCACCACATTGGCCCGCGCCCTGGCAGCAGGCAGGTTAATGTGCGGAGCGTATTTGGTCGGTGCCTTGAACAGGCCGGCCAGCATCGCCGCTTCGGCGAGGTTCACATCCTTGACGCTTTTGCCGAAATAGAAATCGGCGGCCGCTTCGATGCCGAACGTGCCGCCGCCCATATAGACGCGGTCGAGATAGAGCTGCAGGATCTCCTTCTTCGACAGATTGGCCTCGAGCCACAGCGCCAGGAAGGCTTCCTTGACCTTCCGTTCCAACGTCCGTTCATTGGTCAGGAACAGGTTCTTGGCCAGCTGCTGGGTGATGCTCGAGCCGCCCTGCACCACGGAATTCGCCCGCACATTCGCGAAGATCGCGCGCGAAAGGCCGAGCGCGTCGATGCCGTAGTGATCGAAGAAACGCCGATCCTCGGTGGCCAGCACCGCCTTGATGACCTGATCGGGCATCTCGTCGACCGGCACCGAATCGCGCTGGATGATGCCGCGCTGGCCGATCTCATTGCCGTAGCGGTCGAGGAAGGTGATGGCGAAATCGCCCTGGGCGCGCCAGTCGCCGGCGGTTTCCTGGAAGGCCGGCAAAGCGAGTGCCAGCATGACGACGATGCCACCGGCGCCGAGCGTGAAGCCTTCGCTCAACAGTTCGATGATGCCGCGGCGCCAGCCGGAGACGCGGAAGCGCCGGAAAAAAATGGTGGCCGCTTCCCAGAACCGGCGCGACTTGAAGCCGGTCTTGTAGAGCGAGGAATCGAACCACGCATCCGCCGCCAGCAGCCTTGCGGCAATCGGACCCCTTCTCTTGCGTGATTTCAAAGGACTGGCCATTCCAAGATCCGGCTGCGGCTACGCCCCACTGAGAAGCGGCACTCGTACCAGACTATTTGTCCATTTTGGCCTCGCTCACAAGGGTGAGGGGAGCTTTCGCGGTACAGTTTGTTGATACTAGGGTCGCGCATGCCACCTCGCATCCACCTACCGCGCCGCGATAAAGCGCATGAAATGCGCCACGTCGGCATCGCTTGGCTCCTGGCCGGTGAAACTGCGCAGATAGGCGCCGAGATAACTGACCCTCGCCTCGACCGGTTCCTTGAGGTCGAGCACATAATAGCCGATCTGCATGTAGTAGAGCACACGGGCGCGGATGAAGGCATCCTCTTCGCCGTAGCCATGCCGGCGATACATGTCACGGATCGCGCCGAGGCGGTCATTGTCGGCCTGGTCGATGGCCCGGCGCACGTCGTCGGAGCGCCGCGCCCATTCCCGGATGGCGAAGTCGAGCCTGGGATCAAACAGGCGCTCGTCCGCCCAGCATTCGAACACGTTCATGACGCCCATGATGATACTTTCTGCCGGCCGCTGTGCGCGTTCGACGATCGCCCTGGTGTTGGTGTCCCGCCAATGGGCAAGCAACTGGTCGAGCAGATCCTGACGGCTCTCGAAATACCAGTAGAAACTTGAGCGCGAGACGCCGAGCTTGTGGCCGAGCGGCAGCACGCGCACGCTTTCGATGCCATCTGAAATCAATGTCTGGAGCGCAAGATTGATCCAGTCCCAGCGCGTCACCTTGATGTTGCCGGGCGTCGGCTCGTCCTGCGGAGCAATCATGATCATGGCCGCACAATAGGCATGAGGCGAGCTGCATACAACCGTACTAGACACATATGTACAGTACAAGTATCCTGCCCGCTCCAAAGAACTGGGCCGATCGGCCGGCGCGCGTCATCGCGGCTTCTCCGTACGATCCCCAAGGCACGGCAATACGGCAAGCATACGGCAATGAGGAGTATCCGCCATGATCGATGACGCCGCACGTGATCTCAGGCGCGAACGCAGGCGCGGACGAACCGGCGAGGCCGGCAGCGAGACCAGCCGCCGGCCGGACTATCGTTCGCTGAAGAACCCGTTCCTGCCGCAGCCGATCTTTTCGGTCGACCAGGTCGCCGCGATCCACGACACGGCGCTGCGCGTACTCGAGGAACTCGGCGTCAAGGTGCTTCTGCCGGAGGCGCGCACCATTCTTGCTCGGGCCGGTGCGCTGGTCGACGAGCACAACCAGATGGTGCGCATCGGCCGCGACATCGTCGCGGCGGCACTGGCTTCGGCGCCGAAATCGATCCGTGTCCACGCCGGCGACCGTGCCCGCGACCTGACGCTCGAGCTCGGCTCGATGACGTTTCTGGCGGGATCCGGGGCGCCGAACGTCACCGATCTAGAGCACGGCCGGCGGCCGGGAACGCTTGCCGCTTTCGAGGATTTCATCCGCCTGGTGCAGCATTTCGACGTGCTGCACATGCTGGGACCCTGCATCGAGCCGCAGGACATCGACAACCGCTTCCGCCACTATGCAGTCAACCGCGCGCAGCTGACGCTGTCGGACAAGTTGCCGTTCGTCTTCGCGCGCGGCACGCCGCAGGTGGAGGACGGCTTCGAGATGCTACGGCTGGCGCGCGGCCTGTCGGAGGACGAATTCCGTTCGGGCGCTCATTGCTACACCGTCATCAACACCAATTCGCCTCGCCAGCTCGACATTCCGATGGCGCAAGGCATCATCGACTTTGCCAGGGCAGGGCAGGTGTTGATCATCACGCCCTTCTGCCTGGCCGGCGCGATGGCGCCGATCACTGTGGCCGGCGCGCTGACGCTGCAGCACGCCGAAGCGCTGGCCGGGCTGACGCTGGCCCAGATCGTGCGGCCGGGTACGCCGGTCGTCTATGGTTCCTTCTCCTCCAATGTCGACATGAAGTCGGGGGCGCCGGCGTTCGGCACGCCGGAGCACGTCAAGGCGACGCTCGGCGCCGGTCAGCTTGCTCGCTTCACCGGTCTTCCTTGGCGGTCCGGCGGCGGCAGCGCCGCCAACATATCGGACGCGCAGGCGGCCCACGAAACGCAGTTCGCGCTGTGGGGCTCGGTGCTTGCGGGTGCAACGGTCTGCATCCATGCCGCTGGCTGGCTCGAAGGCGGCTTGAGCGTCTCTTTCGAGAAGCTGATCACCGACGTCGAGGCGCTGCAGACGGTCGCCGAACTCTGCGCGGCGACGCCCGGCGACGAGGACGCGATCGGCTTTGAGGCTATCGCTGAAGTGCAGCCGGGTGGGCATTTCTTCTCGGCCGGGCACACAATGGCGCGCTACCGCACCGCATTCTACGAGCCGCTGGTCGCCGACTGGTCGAATTTCGGCAACTGGACGCAGGCCGGGTCAAGAACCGCCACGGAGCGCGCGACCGGCATCTGGAAACGGCTGCTTGCCGATTTTCGGCCGCCGGCTTCCGCCGCTGCTACATCAGGTGTTCTCGACGAATTCATCGCGCGGCGCACGGAAGCGGGTGGCGCAGCACCGGTGTCGTGATCTAATTCAGTAACTGCGTCAAAGGGGACGCGGTTGCTGCCAGCGCACGTCAGGTGCCACCGCTCACCTCTTTAGAGCCGATGGCTCAAAAATGTTCATGGGCTGGTTGAAACTGTCGAATAGTATTATTCCGCACTTTATTTTTACGAATCTGGGCGATCAAAGATAGCTCGGAAATTGAATTTTTCTGCTGAGACTCCTATTTTAGGAGCGAATTGCAATTTCATCACCTCGGTCAAAAAGGGATATTTTATCGATGGCGGAATTCAATCAAAGTATCACGGAAAAGGCTGAAGCGCGCTTCATGGAGAAGCAGAAGAAAACTGCGGAGCGAAACCAGGCTACGGCCGAATATGTCTCCGAGGCCAAGGCCAGGACCATTAAGACCCAAAAGTTGCGGGCGCTGCGGCTGGCCAAGGAAGAGGCCGACCGCGCGGCGGAAGCCCTCAATCCCGTCGCTCCCAAGAAAAAGCGGGCCGCAGTCAAGAAGGCGGGGGCCGCTTGACGGCCGTCAAGCCATGACCCTGACATTTCCAAACCTAAGCCGAAGCTACGACGAGGCGAGCCGACGGATCCGCTTCGTCGGCTATGACGGCATGTCCCAGATTTCTTTCTTTATCGATGCAGCCGCCATCTCGACGGCACCGCCGGGGACGGCGACAGCCGAAGCCACATATCTCGCCGCTTTCGATTCGGCCGTCGGTCCCATACATGACGTCGCAAGGAATGCTTATGCCCGTACCGGCAAGAGCATGTATGTGCTGACCGCAGCCGATTTTCGATAATTCCGACGGTCCGCGCGATCGGGGCCTTGGAAATCCCGTGATCTGGCGCCAGAACTTCAACGCGGCTACGCTGCAAGCGGAAATCGCTGACGGGGTGAAGGCCTGTTCAGCCGTGACGGGCGAGGGAGAAGACTATGACCGCGCCGGCCGCCGCCCTGCAGAAGGCCTTGTTCGAAGCGCTGAACGGTGACGGTTCCCTGTCAGCGGCATTGGTCGGCGCAAAACTATTCGACCATTCCCCGGAAAATGTCCCGTTTCCCTATGTGACCTTCGGTCGGACCAGCGTCTACGACTGGGCAACAGGCGCGGAGAACGATGCCGAGCAGCTTTTCACGCTGCATTTCTGGTCGAAGTCCGAGGCCAGGAAAGAGATGCTCGATGCGATGGACCTAGTCAGCACCCGCCTCCAGGATGCGGCGCTCGCGCTCGACGAACATCACCGCGCCAATCTCAGGCTCGAATTCACCGAGGCCCGTTACGACGAGGATCTTTCAGCGTGTCACGGGCTGCTGCGCTTTCGCGCCGTGACGGAAGAAAACGCCTGACGCGCTTTCAATATGGCTGCAACACAGTCTAGACTGGCACTTGGATGAGTTTGCCGGGTTAGGGCGGCGAATCATAGGGTCGGTTGTCTCGCGTTTCAGGGGGGGAGATAGGCATGTGTTGCAGGCGTTCACTGTTCATTTCACGTTCAGCACCGATGCGTTAGGACGCTGATCATGAAAACGCTTCGCTCCCATTTCCGAACCGCGACACTGGCGCTCTGCGCTGCCGGTCTGCTTGCGTCGCAGGCGACGGCGCTGCCGGTCGTCGTGCCCGAGCAGAACCGGCCGATCGTCCTGGCTGCCTCCGACTGCTACGCGATCGGTCAGCAGGTTGCCGAGCAGAATGGCGGCACGCTGGCCAAGGCGTCGCAGTCGACGCGCGGTGGCCAGCCCGTCTGCGTCATCGTCGTGCTGGTCCCGGGCAAGGACGGGCAGCGTCCGCGCCGCACCGAGATCGTCGTTCCGCTTAACTGATCCCTGCCGTTTCCCAGGCGCTGGAATCGGCCTATAGATGACGCCCAGTTTCTCGACAGGGCAGCCTCTCAAACAGGGCAGCTCTTCAACAGGCCAGTTCTTCAACAGGTATGATCCCCGCATGCGCGTACTCGTTGTCGAAGATGACAAGGATCTCAACCGGCAGATATCGGACGCGCTGGTCGATGCCGGCTATGTCGTCGACCGGGCTTTCGACGGTGAGGAAGGGCATTTCCTCGGAGACACCGAACCCTATGATGCCGTCGTGCTCGACATTGGCTTGCCGCAGATGGACGGCATCAGTGTGGTCGAGCGCTGGCGGCGCGGCGGCCGCAAGATGCCGGTCCTGATGCTGACGGCGCGCGATCGCTGGAGCGACAAGGTATCCGGCATCGACGCCGGCGCCGACGATTATGTCACCAAGCCGTTCCACATCGAAGAGGTGCTGGCTAGGGTCCGAGCGCTGATCCGGCGCGCGGCCGGCCATGCGTCGTCCGAGTTGACCTGCGGGCCGTTGCGGCTCGACACCAAGGCCTCCAAGGCCGATGTCGACGGCGTGCCACTGAAGCTGACGTCGCTCGAATTCCGCCTGCTTGCCTATTTGATGCACCATATGGGCGAGGTCGTGTCCCGGACCGAACTGGTCGAGCATCTTTACGATCAGGATTTCGACCGCGATTCCAACACAATCGAGGTCTTTGTCGGGCGGCTTCGCAAGAAGATGGGCATCGACATGATAGAAACCGTTCGCGGCATGGGCTATCGAATGCGTGAGCCGGAGGCGTAAGGCGGAACCGCTCAAACAGACTGCAAGAACGCCGCTTTCACTGCGGTTCTGGCCGCGTTCGCTGGCGTTCCGGGTGATTGCCTTTTCCACGGTCTGGGCGATACTCACCCTGATTGTCATCTTCACGCTGATCACAACCCTCTATCGCCAGGCGAGCGAGCGTGGTTTCGACAGCCTGCTGTCGGCGCATCTGTTCAATCTGATCGGCTCGGTCGGCGTGTCCGAAGGCGGGTCGCTGACCGGCGCTCCCGACCTTGGCGACCTCCGGTTCTCGGAGCCGAATTCCGGCTGGTACTGGTCGGTGGAGCCTGCGTCGGAAGGCGTACGCGGTGAGCTGCACTCCTCCTCGATGACCGAGGCGATCCTGTCGCCAAGCGTCGCCGAGGTTCCTTTCAATGCCAGCTTCCAGCGCAGCTATGCGACAGAAGGCATCGATGGCGAGGAACTGGAAGTTTTCGAGAGCGAATTCGTTCTCGACGCGAAAAATCGCGCAGCACGCTTCCGTGTCATGGGCAACAAGACCGAGCTCGAGCAGGAAATAGGCGCCTTCCAGCGTCGCCTGCTGACCTATCTTTCCCTGTTCGGCGTCGGCATGATCGCCATCAACGCCATCGCGATCCTGTTGGGCCTGCAGCCATTGCGCCGGGTCAGGAACGCTCTCGCTATGGTGCGCGAAGGAACCGCGCAAAGGCTCGACGGTCGCTTCCCGGCCGAAATCGAGCCGCTCGCCAACGAGACCAACGCGCTGATCGAAAACAACAAGCGTATTGTCGAGCGCTCACGGACGCAGGTCGGCAACCTCGCCCATTCGCTGAAGACGCCGCTGGCGGTGGTGATCAATGAGGGGCGGGCGCTCGGCGGCGCCAAGGGCCAGCTCATAGCCGAGCAGGCCGCGTCGATGCAGAAGCAGGTTGACCATTATC
>NZ_RZSW01000169.1:0-11201 GCF_003997375.1 Mesorhizobium sp. M5C.F.Ca.IN.020.29.1.1
ATTGTAGCCAGAACGGCCGTGCCGGCATCGACGATCTCGATCATCCGCTTGACGCGGGCGATGTCCAGTTGCCGCTTCATGCCTGCCTCCGTTCGCGGCGGGCGATCATCACGGCTCGCGTAGCCATGCCCTTGCCGGTCAGCATCAGCTCGTCACCGGCGCGGTTGTGGTCGATGCGCACCAGACCCCTGGCGATCAGGCCGAACGCCAGCTGGCGAGTGATGCGGTGCGCCCCGCGGCCGTAATAGCCGCTGGCGTTGGCGAACAGGCGATGATCGTGGATCTTGGTCATCGCTATGCGCTCGGCGCTGGTGAGCAGGCGCGGATCCGTCATCGACAAGGCGTCGGTCGAAAGGTCCGCGCTCATCATGCGAACCTCCGCTCGAGCGGCGTCGGCTGGGTCGGCGCGTCATCATTGCTGGCGAGCTCGCCGTTGTTTTCCAGCCAGCGCATGATTGCCGGTTTCGACCAGCCGTTGAGGCCGGGCAGTTTCTTGGGGAAGCCGGCAGCCTCGAGCGCTTCGCGTCGGCTGCGGGAAAAACTCTCCCGGCAACGATAGCCGAGCAGCGCGGCAACCTCGACCGCACTGATGACCTGCCGTTCCGGCAGCATCTGTATGTTCATTGCAAATCACCTCGCAAATCAGTTGCGAGGCGGAAGATGGCCCGAGATGTGCTTTAATGCAACTGTGATTTTAAAAAAAGCTAACGCGTAGTGCTTTCCGTTTCACGTGGAACGCTTCGTCTTGAGCCGCTCCACCTCAAACGACACCACGCCTTCGAATTGCTCGGCCTTGCCATTGCCGGCCTTGGACAGCCAGTCAGCCAGTTCGACGACGGCGCGTGCGACGTCGGATGGCGAGGCGAGTTGCAGCGCCGACCGGCGGTGAAGCGCGGCAACTGTCTGCTCGACGGCTTCTCGGAAGGCCTTGTAGTCCGGTGAGATTGGCGGAGAGACGCCGAACTTGCGCACGATCTTGTCGATCGTTGTCGATGACAAGGCGTGTTGGTGATCGGGGTCGGCAACCAGCCTGCTCAGGGTCGTCGGCGCCAGTCCGGCCTGGCGGGCGATCTGCGTCGGCGTGAGATCGATCTGCCGCGCAATCTCCAATGTCCATTCGCGATGCAGCCGGACCAATTCCTTGGCTGCATTCGAAGACCCCTCATCCTTCGGCATCCGTCTCACTCCAACAAAAGGAGTCGAAGGATGCGTCATGGGGAAAGCTGATGCGACTTGCACAAACACACTTGACACAACAAAGGCAAATCAGATTTGGGTTGCATAAATGCACATATATCGAGCGAAAGCGCAATGGATAATCGCATGGAAATCCTAACCAGTGAAGCGATCGCGGCCCGCGCGGAAGCTATCGGCGTCCCGCTGTCCAGGCTGGCGGCGGAGGCCGAACTGGCTCCGTCGACACCGTACCGCTGGAAAACCGGTGGCTCGAACTCGCGCACGCTGCGCGCCGTCCAGAAAGCGCTCGAAGCCCGCGAACGCGCGCTGTTGCTTAATCTGGTCGAGCTTCATCCGGACCTGGTCGAAAGGACGGCGGCATGAGCAGGCGGATTTATCTGGCATCATCCTGGCGCAATCCACATCAGCCCTGGATGGTTCAACTGCTTAGAGATCACGGGCACCAAGTCTATGATTTCCGTAACCCGCCTCATTCTACCGGTTTCAAGTGGGGCGATATTGGGCTGGAGCTTCCTTGCACAGCCGAAGCCTACCGTGCCGCTCTGCTTGCTCATCCTCGTGCTGCTCAGGGCTTCAATGCCGACTTCGCTGCTATGCGGTGGGCGGATACTGGCCTTCTGGTCCTGCCGTGCGGTCGCTCTGCTCATCTGGAGCTTGGCTGGATGGCTGGTGCGGGCAAGCGCACCCTGATCCTCACCCAAGACGGCCCGAGTTGATGGCGCTCCTGGCGGATCAAATCTGCATCAGCGTCGACGAAGTTCTTTCGGAGCTCGGTCGATGACCGCTTGGTTCCGCCGCGCCTGCGACCGCGCATTCAATCTCGGCCTGTCGATCGGCGAGTTGACCCGGCGCTGCCATGGCGCCGTCGATCGGCGCGATGTCGTCGAGGCGGTGATCGACCTGGAGGAAAAGCTGCAGGCGGACGAGCGGAAGGAACGGGCCGCATGAGCTGGTCGCCGAAGATGCGAGAGAGCAGGCGCGAGAGAGGGGGGCAGGCCGATATACTCGATAGCCTCGTCCTCAACTACAACCTTTTCGAGGGCGATCGCGACGTCAACATCGTGCAACTCGCCAACCGAATGCTGGTGACGCGTAAGCCGCACGATTGCGTGCTTTGCGCTGAAGCGATCCCTGCCGGCGCCCGCGTCAGGGCGCAGTCGGAAGTAAATCGCGACGACAACCAGGTGGCGCGCTTTTACGTCTGTGTGCCGTGCTGCGAGGCCATCGCGAAACGCTTCGAGGATGATGGCGCAGCGATCGACGCGCGCTATGCGGCGAGGCGCGCGGCATGAGCGCCTTTGCCCGCTTCGCCGCCGCCGACTGCTTCACCGGCCAATATAAGGACCGGACCACATTCATCGCCGCCTTGCTCGGCCGCCTGCAGGTCGAGGCGAAAAATGACGGTTGGCCGGGCACGGTGCTGTTCGATGTGGACTGGATCGAGGAGCGCGGCCAGCCGGACATGGCGGTGATCTCGCTGCAGCCGGGCATGGGCGCCGCGAGTGTTGCCGACGTCAGGATTTTTCTCATCGACAAGAAGCGGGCGGAAAGGAAAGCGGCGTGAATTTACAGCAGATCAGCTTTGCGGTGCCGGCGATCGTCTTCACCAACCTGGCCAAGAGGGCCGCGCCGCTCAACATCAGGCCGGCAGAGTATGCGAGGCGGCTGTTCGAAGCGGCATATGCGGCGCGGATCGCTGGCGAGCGTGGCCAGCAGACCGAAGACGGCGCGCTCGACACGCAGGTGCGCCAGGTGTTCCTGCTCGCCGATTGCGAGCCGGAATTCATCGCCGAGGCGCTGCAGCTGCCGGTCGAGCGCGTCAAGCGCATGCTGGAGGGCTGGCGCCAGGTGGCGCGCGAGGTCTTCGAGCCGAAGCCCGGCCCGATCGTGTTGCTGGGGCCGCCGGCGCCGGCGGCCGAACCTGCTCCTATGCCTTCCGCTGATACGCCAACAAAGACCGGTGCGATGGACGCCGGCGAAATCGCGGTGGTCCGCAATCTCTGGCGCGAAGGCAAGACAGTCGCGGCGATCGCGGAAATGCTGGGTCGCACGCCGAAGTCAGTGGCGAATTTCGCCATGCGAAATCGCGACGTCTGTCCGGTCAGGCGGGCTGACGCATGAGCGACAAGCTGCCGATAATCGACCAGATGCACAATGCCGCCGACGATCGCGGCCGCGCCGACGTGCTGTTGCGCTGTCCGGACGCGACCTTGCTGAAATATGGCGACGTGTTCCTGCGCGCATGTCGGCATTTTCCCGCCGGCGAACTGTTCGTCCAGGAGCGGATCCTGGCCATGCGCGCGGTGCGCTCGGCCGCCGGCGGCCTGCCTGGCGCGCTGGCGCTCGAGCTCGAGACATTGCGCGCCGAGCTGACGGCTTATGCCGCCGGCGCGCCGCAGAGGACACCTGGTTCAATGGAGCGCTCATGATGACCAAAACACGCCAAGTTACCCGCCAATTCGCCGAAGCCTACATGCTGATGAAATACACAAACAAATCCGGCGAAATCGAATGGATATGGAACAGCCGCGACGGCGTTTCGCCTTTCGGTTTGCAGTCGAAAGACGGGAATGATCATCTGACGCATGCCGACTGGCATGAGGATGCTTTCGTCCCGAATTTCGTGCCGCCTGTCGGGATGCGCATCTTCGTCGACATGACCATGGAGAGAGCGCTGGTGAGCGCCCGCCGCAGGGTCAGCGAGAGTTGGGATCGCGGCAACTACCAGATGAAGGATCACCCGGTTCTTGGCCCTTTGGGGCCGGTCGGCGCCGCCGAAGCGCTGGCGAAAGATTACCTCGGCAACGGCGACCAACCAACCGTCGAGATCGTGACGGAGGAGATCCGTGCTGCTTTCGCCAAGGTGGCTTTTGAGCAGCCGTTCCATCCCGGCATGCGGGCATAGCCGCGGCCATATTTCGTAGCGTGTTGCTTTGCGTACCCCTGGAACCGCCCGGTTTGACTGTTTCCGGCGGCGCCTTGCGGGCCGGCTTGCCCCTACGGGCCGGCCCGCTCTTTCACAACAGTCGAAGGGCGGGACATGTTGCACGTGATCGGAAAACCAAGACTGCATTCAAGGGAGAGGCCCCGGCAAGCCCGCGCGGCCTCAATGTATCGACGCGCCGCACTGGTGGCGGCCGAGCACTGCCGCGCGGATCCGCGCGAGGTGCTTTCGGCACGCCGGCGCAAGGGTGAGGTGGCGGCCGCGCGTGAGCTCGCCGCCTATCTCGCCGTCGTCTGCTTCAATCTATCCCGGCGCCAGGTGGCGCGGCTGACCGGCCGCAACGTCATGCTGATCTCACGCTTCTGCGCCGCGATCGAGAACGCCCGCGACAATCGCGCGATCGACGCTGAGATCGACCGGCTCGAGGCGAGGCTGCTCGGATGACGGCGCGTGTCACCATCGAGCGGAATGAGCACAAACAACAGACGCATGTGTTGGTGCGCGACGGTTTAGGCCGCTTCGCGCCGATCCTCGACCAGACGGGCCGGCCGATCGACCTGTCCGACTATGACGGCCGCGCCGGCGAGCGGCCGCAATTCCGCAGACTGAGCGAGGCGCTGGCCCATTTTGAGCGCGTCCAGGATCTGCTCGAGAGGATGGCTTGATGGCGGCGCGAATTGTGGCGACGGGCAAAGAGCACGAGCGATTGCGCGCCGCGCTGATCGAGGCGATGCGCAAGACAGCGGCCGACATGCCGGCCGAGGAAATCCTGGCGGTCGTGAGCGCCTTTGTCGGGCAGCTGATCGCAATGCAGGATCAGCGCAGGTTCACGCCCGCAGCGGTCATGCAGCTGGTCCAGAGTAACATCGAGATCGGCAACCGGCAGGCGATCGACAAGCTGATCAATGAGGCGGGCGGCCACGCATGACCGTCGCCGAGCGCATCAGTTTTCGTGAGGTGAAGGCGGCCTTGCTCGACAAGCTTGACGGCTTGGTGAGCGAGCTGTTTCCGGACGGCGACTATGACAGCAAGTCGAAACGAAAATACTGGCTGGCGACCAATCCCAGCCGCAACGACACCAAGCCGGGCAGTTTCTGGATCTACATGAGCGGCCCGAAACAGGGCGGCTATTGCGACAGCGCCAGCGGCCAGAAGGGCGACGTGTTCGGCCTGATCCAGCTGAAACGCGGCGGATCGATCCTCGACGCCAAGATATGGGGCCAGTGGTGGTGCGGCCTCGATCCCAACGAGCCACCGGAACAACGCGAGCAGCGCGCGATCGCCGCCGACCAGCGCAAGCGCCAGGCGATCGCCGAGGCCGCGGCGCAGCTCGATCGCGATCGGCGCACGGCGCATGCGATATGGCTGCACGGCATTCCGCTGGCGCTGAAGGGCGGCGTCAGGAACCCGGCGGCGGCGCTGGCCTTCGCCTACTTCGAGAAGCGCGGCATCGACCTGGACAAGCTGCCCAGGCTGCCCGGCGTGACGCGGCTGCTGCTCGACCAGCGCCACGTCGAGAGCGGCCAGACATTCGCCGCGCTCGGATCCTGCATCATCGGCGCCGACCACAAGTTCATGGCGCTGCACCGCGTCTTCATCACCGACCAGGCGGAAAAGATCGACCTGTGGACGACGGTCAACACGCCGGACGGGCCGAAGCAGAAGCAGCTGCCGGTGCGCAAGAGCTGGCCCGATTATTTGGGCGGCTTCATTCCGGTGTGGGATGGCGGCACCAACATGTCGGCGCGCAAGCAGGCCGCCACCGGCGAGCTGACGCCGGCGATAGCCTGCGAGGGGATCGAGGACGGTTTCGCCGCGGCGATCGGCAACCAGGACCATCGTGTCCGGGCCGCGTGCTCGCTCGGCAACCTGCACAACATGCCGCTGTTTGCCTGCGACGATCGGCTGATCGTCTGGCGCGACAATGATTGGGGCAAGCCGCAGGCCGAAAGGCAGCTGCAGGCGGCCTGCAAAGAGCTTGCCGAGCGTGGCCGGGATACCGGCACGGAAGTGTTTCTTGCGTCCAGCTATCTCGGCAAGGACGCCAACGACCTCATGAAAGGAAAATAGGATGGGACCATCAGATTTCGGTTCTGCTCTGGCATATCTCGCCCAGGGCGATCGTGTTGCTCGCGCCGGCTGGAACGGCAAAGGCATGTGGCTGGTGCAGGCCTCCGGCGGCAATTTCAAGATCGGCGATCGGATCGAGGGCGACCTGTTGCCATTCATCGTCATGAAAACCGCCGACGACAAGTTCGTACCCTGGCTGGCATCGCAGACCGACATCCTGGCGACCGACTGGCGCCTGGTGAACTGAATACCAGGGCGGTCTGGTCCGGCTCGCGAGGCCGTCAGCACCCGTTGGGGAACCTTAGAAGGTAGGGGCTAAGCCCGCCGCCCACCCCACTCAAACCAAGAAGGAAAACGCGACATGAGCAAGCAACGGAGCCGGAAGCATGGGGAAGAAGCTGGGAAGGGAACGCATGATGCTGGACCTGACGCCGCACCGGGGGCCGGTGATCCTGGCGCAGAGCCGCAAGGCCACGGTGCTGTCGGCGTCGCCGATGGCGATAGCAGCGGCCAGGATGGCAAGCCTGGTGGCGCAGAGCCGCAAGAGCTGACCGGTGAAGGCGGTGGAAACGGCGGCGTGGCACAACAGGGCGGATTTCCGACTGGCGCGGCTCCCGATCTCGCCGACGCCGCCCACATCGAACCCGGCCCCGAAGACGGCCCAACCGGAACGCAGAACGTCGATGGCGACGAGGTAACCGAGGCAGCGAACACTCCCGCCGACGACGACCAGGCCGAGGAAAAGCAGTCGTTCACGCCCCGCGATCTCGCCATGATCGCCGCCTTCAATGCCGGCGGCGCCACCAGGGCGGCCGTCAAGGATCCGCGCGTCTTCGATGGTATCTTCGGCCAGCTGCCAGGCGGCGAGCGTGTCGTGGAACTGTTCGCCATCCTCGACGAAAGCCCGGACCTGCCGGCCGAGGCGATAGTCAAGTTCCTGGACCAGCCCGACATGCCGATCGAGGCGGCCGAGGCGTTCAAGGCCTGCTACGTCGGCATGGCGGCATGGGTGAAGGCCGAGAACGTCCGCCTTGCCACGCTGCCGGCGTCGACCAGGCCGAGCCGCTACGAGAAGCACGGCCGCGAGGAGCGCGTCGGCGCCAAGATCGTCGACCAGGCCGAGAAGGACCGCATCGCCCGCAATCAAGCCGGGCTGGCGATCGGCGAGGCGGCCGCCTTCGACGATCAAGGCAAGGAGTGACGGCCATGGCCAAGGAAGAAATGGGCGCTAAAGAACAGATAGAAATGATGCGCCGCACGAGTGCGGAAATCAAACAACTCCGGGCACAGATTGCCGCGCTGCAACCCAAGGCCGACGCCTACGACAATATGGCCACCTTGATCGGCCTGCTGCCCAAGGCGAGCCGCGGCTATGGCGAAGATCTCGCCTGGCTGCTCGACAAGCGCATCGCCGAACTTGAAGCGGCGGCGAAAGCCGAGACCGACGAGAGCGCCGACCGGCCCATCAAAGAGTAACTGCGTTCAAACTCAACAACAGCATGACGGCGGCGTTGCCCTTGGCGGGCGCGCCGCCACGGAGCTTTCGTGCCCAAAAAAGAGAAACCGCCGGCGATCGAGGATGGCGCGCAGCGCGTGGCCCTGACTGTCGACACGGCCGAGCCCTATCTGCCTTACCGCCAGCGGCCGAACGACCCGACACCGGGCGACCGGGCCGGCTGGGGCTATGCCGCCGGCTATTGGAGCGATCGCCAGGACGAACTAACCGGCCTGCCGGAAAACTGTCCGGTGACGGCGCTCGGCAAGGACGGCAAGATCCATTGGTTCATCGACGCTGACGACCAGGTCATCGATATGACCGTGCGCGAGTTCGGCCGCCACGCGATCGTGTCGCTGTTCGGCGGCCGCGTCGACTATCTCATGCACCATTGGCCGCGCATGAAGGGCGAGGGCAAGGCCGAATATATCGACACGTTCAAGCCTGAGAAGGTGGCCGACAGCCTGATGGCCGCCTGCAGCGCCAAGGGCAGCTGGAACGACGTCGAGAGCGTGCGCGGCCGCGGCGCCTGGCGCACGATCGACGGCGAGCTCCTCGTGCATTGCGGCGACCGCCTGCTATCGGCGAGGGGCACGCTGCCGCTTGGCGAATATGACGGCTTTGTCTATCCGGCCAGGCCGGCGCTGCCCGGCGCGCTCAACCGGCCGCTGACCGGCCGCCCAGGCCCGGCCCTGACCCTGTTGAAACTGCTGCAGACGTGGAAGTGGCGACGGCCGGAGATCGACCCGATCCTGGCGCTGGGCTACATCGGCGCGGTGTTCGTTTCCGGTGCGCTCGACTGGCGGCCGGCGCTTTATGCGGTCGGCGACAAGGAAACCGGCAAGAGCTTTTTCCAGCGGCTGATCAAGCATGTGCTCGGCCAATGGCTGGTGCAGTCGAACGATGCGAGCGCGGCCGGCATCTATCAGCGCGTCAAGCACGACGCGATCGGCGTGGCGATCGACGAGCTCGAGGGCGAAAAGGATCCCGTAAAGCAGAAGGCGATCATCAAGCTTATGCGCGTGTCGTCGAGCGGCGGCCTGATGCTGCGCGGCGGCGCTGACGGCCATGGCAGCGAGTTCAATGCGCGATCGTGCTTCATGTTCTCCTCGATCAACACCCCACCCCTTGAGCCGCAGGATCTGTCGCGCATGGCGCTGCTCGAGCTCAAACCGCTCGACAAGGGCGCGGTGCCGCCAAGCCTCAATGAGCGCGAGCTGTCGCTGCTCGGCCGCCAGGTGCTGCAGAAGATGCTCGACAATTGGGGCAGCTGGGAAGACCGGCATGAACACTGGCGCCAGATGCTGGCGCGCGCCGGCCACAAGGGACGCGGCCAGGATACGTTCGGCACGCTGTTGACCTGCGCCGACATGATCATCGACGGCGACGCCAAGATGCTCGGCATCAACATGGGGCCGGAGGCGCAGGACCTGTCGTCATGGCAGCCGCATTTCGCCGTCGGCACCATGACCGAGCTCGAGGACGACAATCCGAACTGGAAACTGTGCCTCAATTCGATCCTGACCACGCCGGTCGAGGCATGGCGCGGCGGCACCAGGCAGACGGTCGGCGCCATGCTGGTGGCGTTCGTGACCAACGACCAGGGCGAGAGAGACGGCGACAAGCTCGACTTCAACAAGGTCAACCGCGAGCTGGCGGCCGCCGGCCTGGCGCTGAAGCGGCCGACGACGAGGAGCGTGCAATACACGCTGTTCGTGCCCAACCAGAACCCGACGCTGCAGCGGCTGTTCTACGGCTCGAAATGGTATGGCGAGCTCAACGCCGGCGTCTGGGCAGGCGCGCTGCGCCAAGGCCCGCCGGAGTGGGTCAAGCCATCGCAGCAGGGCTGGATTTCAGGCGTCAACGCGCGCGGCTGCGAGATCCTGCTCGAGAAGATCCTGGAGGGCTTCCCCGTACCCGGCCAGAAACAGCCAGGCGAGGCCGAGGAAGAACAGGGCAAGAAGAAGGAGGCCGAATGGGAACCTCCTTTTTAGCAATCTCGACAGGCGCGACCTGTATTGGTGAAGCATTCGTTCGACCAGTGACAGATGAGCGCGGCCAAGCGTCAGCGCGGCCGCGCGGCGGGTTGACCAGGCGTCGCGGCAGCAAGATCTTGTGGCCCGGCAGGGCCACGCCGCATTTCATTAAGCCGCCGGGGTTGGGATTGAGCGTTGCAGACACCGGCGCGCGCTTTAGTTCCGCTTCGGAATGTGCCGCGACGCCTGAGTTGCCTCACCCCGACCCATGCGGCACCGCCTCGACCAGGCGCAGCCCGAACCCCAAAGGCTGCAGGAAATTACACAGCGCGGCCAAGGGCTTGGCTCTTATTTTGTTACACCCCGGCCCGGACCCGTATTCTTGCAAGAAGTTCACACGGACACGGCGCAACAGCGTCGGGGCAGGGTGTTGCGTTCCGGTGTTGCGGTCAACCAACTGAAATTGTTGAGATAATCGGCATGTGCAACAGTCTAGCAGCGCAACAGGGTAAGCCCTTCACGCGCGCGCGTGCGTATAGAGAGATAGATGCTAGACTGTTAGACTGTTGCATAGGTCTAAAAAGAGCACGAAATCAAGCGCTTAGCCGCAACAGCCGCAAAACCGGCCAAATGCTAGACTGTTGCGCAGCGGCGAAAACCATTAAAATACAGGGATTTAACCGTTGAGCGGGAAGGCCGGCATTGAGCGCGTGCTCGGCGAGGACGCGCCGACGCTGCCGGCCGCCGGCGGCGAGCAGCTGCCGCTCATTCCGGACGCCACGCCGCGCGCGCAGCCGGCCGCCGCGCAGCCGGCCGGCGAGGCGAGCGGGCGCGGCCGGCCGCAGGGCGCGAGGAACCGGCGCACTGATGAAATGGTGCGCTACCTCAACACGTTCGGATCCGGGCCGCTGGTCGGGCTGGCCCGCGTCGTCAACCTGATCCGCTGGGACGCCGCCGGCTTGCCGGACTTCGCCGACCTGGCCAAGGCGCTCGGCATGAAGAAAAAGGAGGCGGCGATGTTCTGGCGCGACTGCGCCCGCGAGCTCGCGCCGTACATGCACCAGAAGCTGCCGATCGCCGTCGACGTCACGGGCGACAGCGCCGGCAGCCTGGTCGTGGTCAACCTGGGCGCCGTCCAGGGCGATCCGGATACCGACCTGGGCGACCTGCTAGGCGGTCATCTGGGCGAGGTGATCGACCATGACGACAGTGAGGAAAATCAATGACTTACGCGGATGCAAAACGCCACGCCTCACGGCAGCACGCCTCACGGAATGGGCAAGGCTTTGAATTCGTTGAGCTATCCAGCCCTTGCCCCGCTGATCGAAAATCAGCGGGGCAGGCTGCCGGCCGGCTCGCCCTGGTGCGAGATCGAGGCGCAGAAACCAGCGACAGGGGTACGGCCTTCGCCCAGGGCGCGGCAGGCCGGCCGGCCCCCGGAAATCGCGCGGCCTGGTGCGAGCTCGTAGAGCCTGCGCACGTTTCCGGCGCTGGCACGGCCGAAAGCGCAAAAATCGAA
>NZ_RZSW01000016.1:0-28591 GCF_003997375.1 Mesorhizobium sp. M5C.F.Ca.IN.020.29.1.1
GCCGTCCCGCCCGCCGCTGGAGCCTGCTTCCGTCCACGGTGGCGCAATCGCCTGCCTTCACCACGAACAAACTCCATTTCTCTCAGCGCAGCGCACTGATGCGAAACCATGGCTGGCCCAGGCGATTCAGGAAACCGCCGCCCTGAGGCTGTCCAACATAGGAAAAACATACCCGACAGGCACCCGATCGTTTTGGGGACGGCGTCAACCGCAGCCAGTTCTTAGTTCGATCAACCTCTCGATCAAGCTTGGCGAGTGCGTCGCCCTGGTGGGCGAGAGCGGCGCCGGCAAGTCTACCCTCCTGAGGATAGCTGCTGGTCTCGTGGCACCCGAGAGTGGCACTGTTGCACGCTTCGACAAGCTTCCTCCGCAAGTTGTGTTTCAAGACCCCGTAGCGGCGCTGACGCCGTGGCTCACGATCGGCGAGCAGATCGGCGAGCGCCTGCGGGCCATTTCGCCGGACAGTGACTACGGCCGCCGTCGCGTCGGAGAGGCCATGAAGCTGGTCGGCCTCGATCCGATCCTGATGGACGCGCTGCCGGCGGAGATATCGGTCGGGCAGTGCCAGCGCGCCGTTTTGGCTCGCGCGGTAATCGTCCCCCCAAGGCTTCTGCTCTGCGATGAGCCGATCAGCGCCATGGACGTGTCGCTGGCGGCCACAACCTTGAACCTTCTTGGCGACCTTCGGCGGCGGCTCGACATGGCGATGCTGTTCGTGACCCACGATCTGGCGGCCGCCAGAATCATCGCCGACCGTATCGCCGTGCTGAAGGACGGCCAACTGGTTGAGATTGCGGATCCCGATGCCATAGTTGCCGCACCACAGTCTCCCTACACGCGGTCTCTCGTCACGGCAATGCCGAGTCTGCAGGCGGGAGGCGGACGGTGAACGGCAGGCCAAGCTCGGACACGCTGCCTGCGCGGCCTCGGTTCAACTGGCGCGATTTCTTCCGTCGTGCCGGCTGGCTTGAAAGCGTCGGCATTATCGGCGTGCCCGTCGTCACCGTTGTGGCCCTGCTGGCGCCATGGATCACGCCGTTCGATCCACAACTGCGCGTCGCCGCCGCCTACCTGCCGCCTTCGGCCGCCCATTGGTTCGGCACCGACGAGATCGGCCGCGACCTGTTCTCGCGCGTCATCCTCGGCATTCAATATACGTGGCTGCCAGCGCTTGCCGTTATCGGCTTCAGTGTCGCCGTGGGCTCCCTGGTCGGACTGATTTCGGGGCTGATTGGCGGCAAGGTCGATCTGGTCATCCAGCGGATCATCGACCTGTTCTTTGTCGTTCCGGGAACGCTCGTCGCGCTTGCCGTTGTGGCTTCGCTTGGCCCGGGGCTCGTCAACACGATGATCGCGGTTGCCATTTTCTGGTGGCCTTGGTACGCACGC
The DNA here is from genome assembly GCF_003997375.1 of Mesorhizobium sp. M5C.F.Ca.IN.020.29.1.1. Classification (NCBI taxonomy): domain Bacteria; kingdom Pseudomonadati; phylum Pseudomonadota; class Alphaproteobacteria; order Hyphomicrobiales; family Phyllobacteriaceae; genus Mesorhizobium; species Mesorhizobium sp. M5C.F.Ca.IN.020.29.1.1. The sequence goes on from NZ_RZSW01000016.1 coordinate 1,390, forward strand.
ATATCACGTGATGAAATCCGCCGCCTGAAGGCACGTCCTCATGTCGAGGCGGCGCTGATTGCCGGGGTCCGCGGTCGGCGCCTGCTGTCGCGTTACTTGTTGCCGGGAGTGGTCCCGGCCTTGCTTATCGGGGCGTCACTGGATGTGGCCAGCATCATCATGACGCTGTCGCTGATGTCTTTCCTCGGCCTTGGACTGCCTGCACCGGCGCCTGAACTCGGAGCGATGACGGCGCGCAGCCTCGACAGTCTTACTGTCCATTGGTGGCTGCCGATCTTGCCGGCTGCGGTCATCTTTCTCCTCTGCCTCCTCGCCAACCTTGCGGGCGACGGCGTTCGCGCCGCGCTGAGGGGGGCGTAGTGCTGGCATATCTCGCCAAAAGCATCGTCGGCGCCGTCGTCGTTCTCCTGGTGATGAGCTTTATCTTTTTCAGTCTCCAAAGCATTATCCCTGCCGATCCAGCGCGAGCCATTGCCGGGCCGAACGCTCCGTTGGAATCGGTCGAAGCGATGCGGGAGCAGCTCGGACTGGACGACCCGGCTGTCGTTCAGTACGGACGCTTTCTGTTCCGCCTCGCGCATGCGGATCTGGGGACGTCGGTCAGGACCCGGCAGCCTGTATCTGACGACATACGGGAATTTCTTCCCGCTACGCTCGAACTCGGACTTGTGTCGATCGCCTTGGGAATGGTGCTCGCCGGCGCAATGGCGGCGCTTCAGTTCCTGATTCCGGGATCAGCCGGCATAAGGCTCGCCATGGTGGGGGTGGGCTCCACGCCGATTTTTCTGTCGGCCTTGCTTCTTGCCTACTTTTTCTGGTTCCAACTCGATTGGCTTCCTGGAGCGGGTCGGCTTACCTACCGCGACTTCGCAGGCCCTACCGGACTTAACGTCATCGACGGAATACTGGTCGGCCGGCCCGAAGTCAGCATCGACGCGCTGCTGCACATGATCTTGCCGGCGCTTGCACTGGCGTTGCCTATTGGCATCGCGGTCGGCCGAAGCCTGAACGGTGCGCTTCACGAAGTGATGAGGCAGACATACATCCGGACTGCGCGTGGCAAGGGCCTCGGGGAGACGAAAGTGCTGTTGCGCCACGGTTTGCGCAATGCTGCCACGGCCCCTCTGTCCATGCTCAGCCTGCAGGTCCGTCTTCTCTTCGGCAATTTGCTTGTTGTCGAGCGCGTTTTTGGGTGGCCTGGTCTGGGCCTTTACGCGGTCCAGGCTTTTGCCAGCGCCGATCTCCCGGCAGTGCTGGGCGTCGCCATCGTTTTCGGAATCTTGTACATCCTGGTCAACACGCTCATTGAGATCGTGCAGTCGATGGCCGATTCTCGGATCAATCTCTGAAAGCCCTCACTCAGGGGCTCACTGTCGCGCCGGTTGGTGTCTTGGTCGAGCCGCCAGCGAGGATGGGAAAGCTGAAAGTTATGGATGCCCCCCCTGTTTCGACATTTTCCGCCCAAAGCCGTCCGCGGTGCGCCTCGACAATCGAATGGCAGATTGCCAGGCCCATCCCCATTCCATCCGGCTTGGTTGTGTAGAACGCTTCGAAAATCCGTTCCGGATCGCTAAGTCCGCGGCCGCTATCTCGCACTTCGACCTCAACTGTTCCGTCGTTCTGAGACCGCGAAACGATTCGCAGGCTTCGCATATTGCTGTCGACTTCCTGCATCGCTTCAATGCCGTTGCGGACGATGTTGAGGACGACTTGCTCCATCTGGACATGATCGGCAACCGTCGCGGGAAGGCGGGGATCGAGGTGAAGGTCCAGCTTGATGCTGCTCGATGCGAGCCTGTCGGCCAGGAGATCACACACGTCGTGGATCACCGCGTTCAGATCGATCGCTTGCGGTTCGCCTTCCGTCTTGTTGAACAGCGCCCGGATGCGGGTGATCACCTGTGCCGCCGCGTCGGCGTTTCTGATGATTTTTTGGGCGACACGGCTGGCGTGATTGAAATTTGGCGGATCAGCGTTCAGCCATCTCTGGAAGGCGCCGGTGTTGGCCACGACCGCCTGGAGCGGCTGGTTGAGTTCGTGCGCAATGGACACAGATAGTTCGGACAGGCTGGCGGTGCGCAAGGCGCGCGCGAGCCGTTCGTCCGCCAGACGCAGGGATTCTTGGGCGCGAACCTCATCATCGATGTCGAAGTTGACGCCGTACCAGCGAAGGATGGTGCCGTCTTCGTCGCGTAGCGGTTCGAACCGCGAATCAATCCAGCGATATTCGCCATCTTTCCGGCACAGCCGACCTTTGTGCTGGAGTGGCTCTCCACGGGCAAAGCACTTCTCGAACACAGCCTTGACCGCCGCCCGATCATCGGGATGGAACAACTCTACATGCGGGGCGAATTGCCGCGTGCCTCGCGGTTCCTCCTTAGTCGCGTTGATACCCGCCCAATCAACGAACCGTCTGTTGAAATAGTACGGTACTCCTGCAGGCGTCATCAGCCAGATCATGGTGGGAACTGTATCGACCAGCAGGCGCAGTTCGCGCTCACGCTCACGCAACGCAGCTTCAGCCTTCTTCTGATCGTCGATATCCGTCTTGTAGCCATACCAGCCGGTTATCGTTCCGTGCTCATCACGCGAAGCAATCCCGGTGTCGCGAAACCATCGATACGTCCCATCGAACCGACGCACACGATGCTCGTCGGTCACAGGCTCGCCCGTCTGCAAGCTGTGACGCCATCGCGCCATGCTCGCCTCGACATCGTCCGGATGGATAAACTGTGTCCAATGATAATCATCGCCATCCATGATCCGGCGCATCTCATCGGCTGTCACACCAACATACTCGAGCGCCGCAGGATTGACCACGCGAAGGCGGCCATCCGGAGAGGCCGACCATCCGAGGCTCGGAATTTCGGCGATGCTCGGTCCAGTGTCATGGTAGACCCGGTCATAGAAGCTTATGGTCCTGAAAATCGTGATCACGAACCATAGGGCTGACGCCGCGACGACAAATACCGTCAACCGGACCGCGCCGCTTGTGGCCCCCGATTCCAGCGAAAACAGGATCACGGGTGAAAGCAGACCGGCCGCGGCAACGGCCACCAAGCCGGCCTCCCAGCCGAGGCAGATACATATGACCGCCACCGCGACCAGTAGACCGGACGGCTCATTGACGAATAGTGCCAGCAAGACGCTCGAAGCGCCGACCGCCAATGCCACGGCGCGGCGTTGTTTCGTCGACACCAGATTCATTTGAGACCTCTCGAGACGGCCTCTACGTCCCACTCCCTGTCGCGGCCGTTACCCACGTCAGCTACGAAGCCCTGCGTCTGATTGTCCACCTGTCCTCTCCCGCAACCGAACGCGCTCAGCGGATATCGGCTGGAAGCGACTGCCAAATATTGAAGAGATGGGAGATAGACCTTGCGTTCATCTTCTTCGTCATGTTGCTCCGATGGAGCTTCACGGTGATCTCACTGATGCCGAGATCGGATGCGATCTGCTTGTTCATCGCACCTGAGACCACAAGCCTCAGCACTTCCCGCTCGCGGGGCGTAAGGGTTTCATAAAGGGTCGCGTTCTTGCGCGATACGGTCGATGCTGCTCTTCGCGCGACGTCGTTGGCGATAGCGGTGGACACTGCGTCAAGGAACGTCTGGTCGCGCACCGGCTTGGTCAGAAAATCCACTGCCCCCGCCTTCATCGCCTGGACACTCATGGCGATGTCGCCATGACCCGTCAAGAACACGATAGGCGTCAGTATGCCTTTGGTTGCAAGGAGATTCTGAAGATCGAGGCCGCTCAGACCCGGCATTCGCACATCGAGAACAAGGCAGCCCGGGCGGTCCGGCAGTTTTGCATCCAGCAGTTCCTGGCCCGAAGAAAACGACATCGTGTCGATGCCGACCGAATTCAGCAACTCCTCCAACGCGTCGCGGACCGTTGCGTCATCATCGACCAGAATTGTTACGGGACTGTCTGCGATTCCTGAAATTGCCGCGCCCATGACTCTCGCCTCGGGGAGATATGCTGAACACGAATTGGCCGCGTACACGCAGTCAGTATCAGCCGCGCTTCTGTCACACGTCAACCAGGACCTGCGCCTCACGCGAGGCCGCCGGAACTCGTCGATAGTCAGCTAGCCCGCCAATTCGTAGTCTCTACGTCAAGTCTTGCGTACCTGTATGGCGGCGGGCAACGCAACACTACCAAGGGTGATCGGACCTAGCGATTTGAATGGCTGACCTAGACCTCGGTATAGCTGTGTGGACCGTCGGTTCCGGCCCCTATGCATTCACTTCGAAGCCGGACATTTCCATTGCCGTGATCGGCTGCTGCTGCGCCAGAAGCCGCTGTACAGTGACTATCCGTCTCACGCGCACGGAGGCATCGTTACAGCGGATAGAACTGCGATCTCCCGACGTCACTGCAACAGACGACCTATACCGCGGTATTGCCCGCCATCATCCTTGAATCAATCGACTACAACCGCGCTTTCCACATATCCTGCTCCATGCGGCTCATTACCGACGTCGTCTCGCCGAGCGATGAGCACGCCATGCGCTACGTTGGGCATGTCGCACTGCCAGCGTCATGGCCTGCCTGATGACGATCGAGTCTCATCACCGGAAGCCACGCGTTCGACCGAGACTTCAGAGATCCGAGGCATCAGGCGAAGCGAACTTGCTCCGGCGTTCACGAAGCCAAGCACGTTGGAGATTCAGTTTGCGCCCTTTGAAATTATCGGTGCTCGTTGGGCTGGCAGCACTGGTCGCGACATTCGTATGGTTCTGGGGTTGCGACACTCGGATCGCCGCCACGGACATACCCCTTGACGCAGCGGAAGCAGAGAAGGCTTCGATCGCCGGCTATGGCGAGATCAGGATATATCGGGACGCTCGGATCGCCGCAGGAGATTTGCGCGACTGGACGCCGGCAACCGACCCGGATGGCCTCGATGTCCTCATGATCTCCGGCGGCGGTGCTGGAGGCGCCTTCGGCGTCGGCGTGCTTTCGGCGTGGAGCGAGACCGGGACCCGCCCGCAATTTGATGTAGTCACCGGCGTAAGCACTGGCGCCCTGATCGCGCCATTCGCGTTCCTCGGATCGGCTCATGACGGCACGCTGGTGCATCTCTTTACAAGCGGCGTCGCCGACGATCTTGTCGCAACCAAATTTCCCGTGGGCTTGATCGGATCGAGCTTACTGAGATCCACGCCAATGAGGCGGATGGTCGAGGAGTTCATCACACAAGCGGTCCTGCACCAGGTTGCAGCCGAGCATCGCAAAGGCCGCCGCCTCCTGGTCCTCACGACGAATCTCGACACCCAGCGGGCCGTCGTGTGGAACATGGGCGCCATCGCCAACAGCGGCCGATTGGACGCGCTGAAGCTGTTTCAGGACGTTATGGCCGCTTCGGCGAGCATTCCGGGCGTTTATCCGGCGGTCATGATCGAAGCCGAGTCAGGAGGGCGTCGCTTCCAGGAAATGCATTCCGATGGAGGGTCGACGTCGCAAGTCCTGATACTTCCGCAGGCAATTCTGGCAAGCACGAACCCTCTCGTGCCGGCGAAACGTCAGAGTGTCGATTTCCATGTGATCGTAAACAACGCGCTCATACCTGAATTCGCCACCACGCGGAATAGAACGTTGTCCGTGATCGCAAGAGCGTATTCCATCCTCCTCAAGTCACAGACACAGAGCGAACTGGCTATCCTCTACAACTATGCCAAACTGACCGGGGCACGTTTCCACCTTGCGACCATTGACGCTCAAGTTCCCTATTCGATGCTTGATCCTTACAACGCCAGCTATATGCAAGCTGTCTATGACCTCGGATACGCCGGGTTGGCGGCTGGCACCCTTTGGAAAGACAGCCCTGAATTCGCCGACAGGCGCCTGTGATCGGCATCCTCAACGTCAGGCTCTTCTCCGGCAGGAGCATGTCCGACAGTAAGAAGGCGGATTTCCTACGCCCAGGAACGCTGTGACCCCAAGCGCTTCGATATTCTCCGCCAGCACCGCGCTCAGCTGCACTAGACCTTAGCATCGCCCGACAGATGCCTGCGTAGAATAGGCTGCTGCGCGGGACCGCGTCATTCTCCTCGCATTGGCCGCCCCCGACATCGATGGCGTGGTGCGGAGCCGGACTGGAGAAGGAGACGAAGATGACAAATGAAGTACCGAGCAAGGGGTTGGAGTGGACCAACCTCGTTCTGGGCGCAGGTCTGGCCTGCGCTGCCTTAGCATTCACCGAGATGCCCGCCGCGGCTTGGAACGCGGGGATCGTCGGCGCGCTGATTGCCTGCTGCTCCGCCGTGGCGCTCTACCGCTACGGAGCATGGGCGGAGTGGTCCAATCTCGGCTTGGGGTGCTGGGGCGTAGCCGCTCCGTTCCTGCTCGGCTTCGGATCGGCGCAGGCGGCGACGTGGACCCACGTCTTGGTTGGGCTTTGCGTCGCGACGATCGCCATCATCCAGCTTTCGAACGGCCGCAAGGCGCAGATGCTTTCCAGGTCCGACGTCAGATAATTTCATGGAAGGCCAGGCACCAGGGGACGGGCGCGCGCCGAACTGTTTCCGCGACCGTCCCCTGGGATGCTTCGGCGAGTTGCGCGTGAAAACCCGCGCCGCAAGCCCGAACCGGCAAGAGAACAGATCATGGGCCCCGTGAATTCCGAACCAACACTCGAAGAGATGCTTGACGATCCTATCGTCCAGCATCTGATGCGGCGCGACAACGTCTGCGCCGACGATGTGAGGCGGATCCTTCATGAGGCCCGTGAGGCATTTCGGCGTCGAGGCCTGCTCGAACGGGGCACGCCGCTCGACTTTTCGCCAAACGGCCCGATGCTGACGGCAACGATTGCCCTTCTACTTCCGGCTGCATCGAACGCCGTTCAGGAAGATTTCCACAGCACAAGCAACCGCCTCCCGTGCTTCTTCGTCCGACGGCGGGGGCCGGAGCCCGAGAACGACCTGCAGATGCAGGTTGTCGCGGGTCATGCCGACAAAGTGCCCGGCCAGACGCGAGCAATCGTCCGCCTGGATTTCCCCCCGTTCCCTGGCGGCTTCGAGGACCTCGGCGAGCCGGACCGCGGTCCGTCCTGGCCCTTGTTCGTAGAACGACTTCACGAGATCGGGGAAGCGGTTGGCCTCGGTAACGGCAATTCGGTAGATTCCGATCAAGGTGGGAGACATGTAGGCGTCCATGGAATGCCGGCCGAACGCCGTCAGTGTCGCCCGCAGATCGTGGCCTTCTATTTCCTCGATCACCAAGGGCGACAGCAGATTGTCTGCGCTTTCTTTGACGATAGCCGAGAACAGGCCCTCCTTGTTGCCGAACTCATTGTAGATGTTGCGTTTCGATCCGCCGGCGCGTTCGATGATCGCGTCGATGCTCGTCGCGGCGTAGCCTTGTTCGAAAAAGATCTCGGCAGCCGCTTGAAGAAGAGCCTCCCGGCGGCCGTTGCGCCGTATGGTCCTTGCAGCAGCCATTCATCCACTCCAGTCCATCCCTTGACTGGTAACAACCATTACCATTGACGTCAATGGTAACGCTTATTACCGGAGGCCGTCATGCCGCAACATAGCAGGAAAAAGACGATCGGCCTGCTGCTGTGCCTCGCAGCCGTAGTCGTCCTTGGCGCAGGATGGGCTTGGGCCCGTTCGGATGACAGGTCGACCGACAACGCGTACGTCCGGGGGGATGTGACCGGGCTTGCGCCGAAGATCGCGGGCTACGTCACCGCGGTAGAGGTTCGGGACAACCAGGCCGTCCGGGCGGGTGACGTCCTGTTCCGCATCGACGACCGCGACTACCGCGCGCGGCTCGCGCAGGCTGTGGCCAATGTCGAAGCCGCTCAGGCGCGCCTTGGCAACGTCAACGCGGAAGTCCAGCTTCAGCATGCCCTCATCAGGCAGGCCGAGGCCCAGACGCGTTCGGCCGAGGCCGAGCTGAACCTCGCGACCAAGGCGTCCGGCCGCCGCCGCGAGCTTATTCGTACCAACGCCGTTAGCCAGGCCGAGGTCGACGAAAGCGATGCCGCGCGGTCGAGGGCCGAAGCGGCCGTGGCGGCGGCATCGGCAGCACTGGAGGCACAGCGGCAACGCATCGCCGTGCTCGACGCGCAGCGCGAAGCCGCGGTGGCCGCGGTAGCGCAGGCACGGGCCGCGGAGGAACTCGCTCAAATCGACCTCGACAACGCCGTGGTTCGCGCGCCGCTAGACGGCGTCGTCGGCAACCGCCAGGTTCGCATCGGCCGGCTTGTGGCGCCGGGTGCCTCTCTGCTCGATATTGTTCCTGTCAATGATCTGTGGGTCGTGGCGAACTTCAAGGAAACCCAGATCGCACATATCCAGTCCGGTCAACACGTCCGCATCACCATCGATGGCTACCCAAACGAGACGATTGAAGGGATGGTGGACAGCTTTGCGCCCGGCAGTGGGTCTGCCTTCAGTTTGCTCCCCGCAGACAATGCGACAGGAAACTTCGTTCGCGTCGTTCAGCGCGTTCCGATTAAGATCCGATTTATCGGCAATCCGCTGCCCGGTCGGCTCGTGCCCGGCCTGTCCGCGCGTGTCGAGATTGATCGCGGTAGAGACTCATGACCGCAGTGGTCATCGCCAACCCGGACCGCAACCGACCAGCAACAGGAGCCCTTCTCGTCGCGGGCATAATACTCGCCACTCTGACAGAGGCGAGCGCCAGCACGGTCCTGTCGCTCGGGCGCGGCGACATCATCGGCGATACCTATGCAACACCCGATGAGTTCGCCTGGCTGGATATCGGATATACCGCTCCGAAGCTGATCGGGTTCATGGCCGCGGCCTGGCTGATGAACCGTATGAACCCACGCAGCCTGATCGTCGGCTCGGCCCTGGTCATGGGCACGGCCTGCGCCATTGCCGCCATCACGGCTCGATTGGACCTGCTCGTCCTGCTCCGCGTGATGCAAGGCTTCTCCGGAGGCATCCTGCTCGTCGCGGGGCAGGCGATCATTTTTCTTGCCTATCGGCGACGCCACCAACCGATTCTCCAGGCCCTGTTCGCAATCGGTTCGGTCGTTGCCCCCGCGACGATCGCCCCTGCCCTTCAGGGCTGGTTGCTCGACAGCCAGTCATGGCTGTGGATCTTCTTCAGTGTCGTTCCAGTGTCGCTGGCGGCGGCCGGTTTCCTGCTGCTCGCGGACTGCCCAGCGCCCGTCAAAGTCGCACGCCAACCGTTCGACTGGATCGGCTTCTCGCTCGTCTTCACCACACTCTTCTGCTTCACCTATGTGTTTAGCCAGGGCAGCCGATGGGACTGGTTCGAGGAACCCCGCATCCGGTGGCTGACAGTGATCGGCACGGCCGCGCTGCTGGCGTTTATCGGCCAACAGGCGATGGCCAAAGGCCAGGGCCTGCTGGATTTCACCTTGTTCCAGTCGGAGGATTTCTCCTTCGCGTTCATCGTCAGTTTCGTCGCCGGCGCCGCCTTGTTCGGGAGCGCTTTCCTGATCCCGTCGTTCGCCGTATCCGTCCTTGCATTCACCCCAACCGACGCCGGCCTGCTCCTGTTGCCGAGCGGCGTGCTTTTCATCGGCGCGCTTCTCACCGCTGCTTTCCTCATGCAGATCCGGCGCATTCCTCCGATCGCGACGGTGCCCTTGGGAATCCTGATGATCATGGTCGCGATGTGGATGCTGTCCGGTTCGACCATTGAGAGCGGCGCGGATGACATGATGCCGGCCATCCTGTTGCGTGGCCTCGGCCTCGGCTTCCTGTTCCTGTCGATCACCCTCATCGCCTTCACCAAGCTCAACGACCAGAACCTCGCATCCGGCATAGGCCTCTTCAACACGGGTCGCCAGCTTGGCGGCCTCGTAGGTGTCGCCTGGCTGCAGACGTTGATCGAGAATAACGTCGCCGCGAATGTCTCGGTGCTTGGCGCCAACGTCACGGCTGGCATTCCCGCGGTCAGCGAGCGTCTGGCGACGACGACAACCATGCTCGCGGCAAAAGGAACGGATCCCGTGGCAGCTGGCCTGGCAGCGACGAGCCTGCTGGGCAGAGCGGTCGCCGGTCAGTCCACAGTGATCGCCTTCGACACCGCATTCAACGCAGTCGCGCTGCTGTTTGTAATCGCCGCGCCGGTGCTGGTCGCGATCAGGATCAGCCTCTCTCGATACATGAGAAAGCGCCAGTCGTCCCTGGAGCTGACCGCGGTCCCGATGCCGATCGCGCCGACACCCGATATGACCCCGAGCTGGCCGTCTCCAAACTTGGCCTCGAGCGTCCCCGTCGACGGGAATCCGAGGCAAGTGGAAGAGGCGCGGTTGCCAGCCTGACAAACGTCGTGGAGAGATTGTCCACCGGTGCTTCGCCGTGGCTGCCACGATCATGGATGCCCGGCCCGTCGCGCGGTGTCGCTGGATTGGCAGTCTGGGCAGGGCCCGAGCGCGACGAGCCGGCGTCGGAACTCGAAACCTGAAGGGCGGGATGGAACAGAGCTGCGACTACCGAGCAGGCAGGGCGAAGTGTCCGGCTAGGCCTGGGTGAGTTCTCGGATTGCTGTGAGATGGAACCAGCAGCAAAGGCGGCGGGAGCCGACCGCCGCGATTCACCGATACGCATTTGCTTCTCGAAAGGCGCTCTCCCTGGTGGGTCATTGGCCACCGCCAAGGATCAGCGGCGACACGGCGAGAGCCGCGCCGCCGGTCGGTAATCGGTTAATTGAGCCCCGCCCTGTCCAGGCCATACATTGCATCGGCGGAACCCGGCACGGTCTTGAAGCCGACGTTGAGGCGGTTCCACGAGTTGATTACCATGACAGCGAAGCTGAGGTCGGAAATCTCCTTCTCCGACAGCTGCGTGCGGACGCGGTCATAGATCTCGTCCGGAACGCCCTGGTCCGGCAGCTTGGTCAGGACTTCCGTCCATGCGAGTGCGGCGCGCTCGCGCGGGGTGAACAGGGTCGAATCCCTCCACGCCGCCAAGTGGTAGAGGCGCAGTTCGCGCTCGCCGTGCATCTTGGCCTGCTTGACGTGCATGTCGAGGCAGAAGGAGCAGCCGTTGAGCTGCGAAGCACGAATATCGACAAGATTGAGGATGGACTCCTCGATCGAGCTTGCACGGAGAGCCATGACAACCTCGGTGAACTTCTTCACGAGTTCGGGAGATTGCTTGGCCCAGTTGATGCGAGGTCCATTCTGGGTTCCGGCCTGCGCTTGCGGCTTGGTGGCGACGTTCATGAGTGTCTCCTTGAAGCTGGTTTATCGCCCGCAAATCATGTCGGGATGAACCCAACCGAGCCATCATGCGAGAGGGCATGTCTCCGCTCGACTGGTCTAGGCGGCATCATCCGGAAGACTAGGAACGGCTGGGCTCATGGATTTCCATGAGGTGCAGCCAGGGAATGGCGGGAATAGAGTGGGCCATGAGTTCGCCAGCCCACCTATCGCGGAGACGTGCTACACCCATCGCCGACAATCCCCAGCCCTTCTTTGCCCGGCAGGAGAAGCCGATGATGTCCGTCTGGTCGCAGCGCCCCCAATTCCTGCACCTGGGGCTTTTTTTCGCGGCATATGTACTAGGCTGCGGGTTCGCCCAGGCGCTCGCAATCGTCCCCGGAATAACCGTTTCCATTTGGCCTCCGGGCGGCGTTTTCATCGCGACGCTCATTCTCACCTCTCGTTACAGCTGGCCGTGGTGGATATTGGCGGGCTGCCTGGCGGAGATGGTCGCGCAGCTCGTGTGGTTCCACAGTCCGCTGCCTGCTGGCTTCCTGATCTATGTCGGCAACGCCCTTGGCGCGACTGTCGGCGCAACGCTGGTGAACCGGACATGCGGGCGCCCGGTCCGGCTGGAAGCCTTGCAGGAAGTTCTCGCATTCGTCGTTCTGGGCGCAGGAGTTGCACCCCTGGTAAGCGCGACGGTCGGAAGCGCGACGCTTGCGTGGTTTGGCATAGAATCGCAAACTTTCACGGCGGTATGGCCGCTGTTTTGGATTGGCGACGCCACCGGAATCCTGCTCGTAGCGCCACCGGCGCTGGTCGTGATCCAGTATTGGCGCAGCAAGACCCAACTCCCTCCCGCACAGCGGGTGGAAGCCGGCGTCCTGGGTCTGATCTTCCTGGGAGTTGCCGCGTTTTCCTTGAGCGACGTCTACCTGCCCACCCCCTACATCATCATGCCGCCCCTTCTCTGGGCCGCGGCGCGCTTCGAGTTCAGAGGCGCCGCCGTCGCCTTGACGCTCCTCGCCCTGATCACGATGGCGCTCACGATATCCGGCGACAGCCAGTTTGTCGGCGCTCCCGAGTTCCAGAGACAAAGGCAGGTCATGCTGCAGCTTTTCCTGGCAATCTCGGCATTTTCGGCGCTCATCGTGGCGGCCATATCTCGGCAACGTCAGCTGGCGCTGGTCACCTCGCGCGACCGGGAGCGGGAGCTTTCGCAGCTTGTCGATATGGTTCCAAGCCACGTCTGGCGTCTCGCGCCCGACGGCGAGCCGATTTTCTTCAACAAGCGCATGGTCGAGTTTCTCGGCCTGGACGTGGCGGATTTGGACAAACCGGGCATGAGCCGGCTGGGGGCGGTCATAGAAACCGTCCACCCGGACGACGCGGTAGCGTTCGGGGACACGCTCCGCCAGTGCCTCACCACCGGCGAGGTCTTTGCGATGCGGTATCGCTTGCGTCGTCTCGACGGGACCTACTGCTGGATGTCGAGCCGCGCCGAGCCATTGCGGGATCAGGACGGGCGTATCGCCCAGTGGTACGGCCTCTGTCACGATATAGACGATCAGATGCATGCCGAAGAAGCGCTGCGACGGAGCGAGCAGCAACTCCGGCAGATGATCGATGCCTTGCCGATCCGCGCCTTCAGCACGACCCCCACCGGCGGGCCGGTCCGCTTCAACAAGCGCTACGAGGACTATCTCCGCACGGTGATTCCGGACCTCGATGCTCTCGAAGAGCCACGCATCGCGAGATTGGTGCAGGACCTACTTCATCCCGACGATGCTCCCGAGGTGCAGCGCCGGGTACGGAAATGTTTCGAAACCGGCGACACGTTCGTGATGCGGTATCGTCGGCGCGAGGCGGACGGAGCATATCACTGGGCGGAGGGCCGAATGGAGCCTCTGCGCGATCAGGACGGAGCGATTGTGCAATGGTACGGAATTAATCTCGACATCGATGATGAGATGCGCGCGCTGGCGGCGTTGCGCGAGCGGGAGCGGGAGCTTGCGCTACTTGTCGATGTAGTTCCGGTCGCGATCTCACGTCTAGCGCCCGACGGCGAGCCGACCTTCTTCAACAAGCGCCTGATCGATTTTCTCGGTCTCGACGTACCGGATACGGAAAAGCCGGGCATGAGCCGGCTGGCGGCCGCCATAGCGGCCGTCATCCATCCCGATGAAGCAGTCAAATTTGGGGAAAGACTCAACCACTCCTTCGTCACTGGCGAGCTCTTCTCCTCAAGGTATCGCCTGCGCCGTGCGGACGGCGTGTATCGATGGATGGAAGGCCGCGCGGAGCCGCTGCGGGACCAAAGTGGAGCGATTGTGCAATGGTACGCCGTCGCTCTCGACGTCGACGATGAGATGCGCGCGCAGGAAGCCTTGCGCGACCGGGAGCGCGAACTCTCGCATCTTGTGAACATGGTTCCTGCCCATATCAGACGTCTGACGCCGAAAGGCGAGCCGACCTTCTTCAACAAGCGCTTGCTCGACTTCTTCGGCTTGAACGACCTGGCGCAACTGGACAAGCCGGACATGAGCCGACTGGCGGCAACCATACAGACTCTAATCCATCCCGAAGATGCAGCCCGCCTGCTGGAGACGGCCCGCCACTCCTTCGCCACCGGCGAGCCCTACTCCATGAAATATCGTATGCGTCATGCGGATGGCGCGTATCGCTGGATGGACGTCCGCGGGGAACCGGTGCGGGACCAAAGCGGAGCGATCATGCAATGGTATGCCATTTCCATCGACATCGATGGAGAGGTTCGGGCGCAGGAAGAGCTCCGTCTGGCGCAGGAAAGGCTTGCGCGTACGAGCCAGGCAGCCGGCCTTGCCGAGCTCTCGGCATCCATCGCGCATGAGGTGAACCAACCACTTTCCGCGATCGTGGCCAACTCCAGTGCATGCCACCGTTGGCTTTCGGCCGAACCCCCAAATCTCGAGCGCGCGAAGATCACAGCCGAGCGCATCATCCGGGACGCCAACTCGGCAGCGGAGGTCGTCAGCCGGATCCGCGCATTGTTCAGGCAATCCGTGGAGCCGAGGAATCGCACGACGCTCGGTAGCATCATAGCCGAGGCGCTCAATCTCATGGCCGAGGAGGCGGCGCGGCGGCGTGTCCGCATGGATGTCGATGTCGAAAGCGGCCTGCCGCTTGTCGCGCTGGATCGCGTACACATACAACAGGTTCTGGTGAACCTCATTCGCAACGGCATGGATGCGATGGACTCCATTGCAGATGACCGGGTTCTTGGGGTGAGGGCCCGCGGGATGGGCGATGTGGTCCAAACGGAAATCAGCGATCGCGGCGCGGGGGTCGCGTTTCCCGACAAGATATTCGAGCCGTTCATCACGACGAAAGCGAACGGCATGGGCATGGGGCTCGCGATCTGCCGTTCGATCGTCGAGGCTCACGGCGGGCGGTTGTGGGTGGAGACGAACAAGCCGCAAGGAGCGACGTTCATCTTCACACTACCCGTCGAAGCGAAAGCAGCGGCATGACCACGTATGACCATATCGTCTTCATCGTCGACGACGACGCGCGCATCCGGGAGGCGCTGAGCGAACTGTTGGATTCGCACGGCATCCGCGCCGCTGCTTTCGGATCGGCAGGCGAATACATCGGTGCGGATAAACCGGACGTCCCGGCATGCCTCATCCTCGACGTCGAGCTGCCTGACATTAACGGCCTCGATCTGCAGAGGCAGATCGGGAAAGGAGATCATCCGCCGATCGTTTTCATAACAGGGCACGGCGACATCCCGTCCTCCGTCCGGGCGATCAAGCATGGCGCCGTGGATTTTCTCACCAAGCCTTTCAGCGATGCGGATCTCATGGCTGCAATCGAGGCGGCGATCGCCGAGGATCGGGAAAGGAGGTCCGCGCGGGCTGAACTGGGTGTTCTAAAGCGACGTTATCGTGAGCTGACGCCACGCGAACGCCAGGTGCTGCCGCTTGTCGTGAGCGGTCTGCTCAATAAGCAGGCGGCCGCCGAGCTGGGGATCAGCGAAGTCACGCTGGAAATCCATAGAAGGAACGTGATGCAGAAAATGGCGGCGGCGTCGCTCGCCGATCTCGTGCGGATCGCGGAGCGATTGGAGATACCGATCACCCACTCGCGCCGAGCGGGAGTGAACCGGGCATGACCAAGGGAAGACCTGTCGTGGCGGTTGTCGATGACGATCCAAGGCTACTCGAGTCGCTGGAGGATCTGCTGGAGTCTGCCGGCTATGCGGCCCGCAGCTTCTCGTCAGCGCCGGCGTTGCTCATCAGCGGGCTGTCCGGCCTTGACGTGCTCATCACTGACATCGGGATGCCGGGCATGGACGGCTTCGAACTTCGCGGCCTGGTGGAGAAGGAGCGTCCGGAACTGCCGGTGTTCCTGATCACCGGCCGCCACGAGATCGCCGACCAGGACCGGGCACAAGGCGTCAGCGGTTGCTTCCGCAAGCCCTTCGATGCGCAGGTCCTGCTGGGAGCTATCGGCGATGCTTTACGGAAATCGAAAAATGGAGGTGAGCATGAGAGTTGAGCAGCCGCACTTACGGAGATCGGCGCCGTCGTCATCGCAGCGGAGGAGCGACGCCGAGCAGCCACTCGTAATCATTGTGGATGACGATGGGTCTGTTCAGGAGGCGCTGTCCGAATTGATACTCTCCGCCGGCTTCCAGCCTGTCTGCTTCAGCTCCACACGCGAATTGCTCGATGCCGACGTACTGGACAGACCCGGTTGCCTAATCCTCGATGTCCGCATGCCGGGAGCGAGCGGCCTCGACCTGCAGCGTCATCTGTCTCAAACGGGCAATCCCAAGCCGGTCATCTTCCTGACCGGGCATGGCGACATTCCGATGACCGTCCAGGCGATGAAGGCCGGGGCTGTGGATTTTCTCACCAAGCCGGTGCGAGACCAAACGCTGCTTGACGCTGTTATTGCGGGCATTGCGATGGATGCCGCGCGGCGGGCGGAAGCTGCGGTCGTCAAGCGCAATGTCGAACGCTTTGAGACGCTAACGCCACGCGAGCGGGAGGTTCTTTGTCAGGTTGCGCGGGGACGCCTCAACAAGCAGATCGCCTTCGATCTCGGCATCAGTGAGGTGACGGTGAAACTGCACCGCGGCAACGTCATGCGCAAGATGGAGGCTGCTTCCATCGGCGAACTGATCCGGGCATGGGAGACGCTGCCCGCGGCGATGCGTGACTTCGGCGCGAACTAGACTCGGCGGAAGCCGATGTCTCGTTCCGCTGGGATCGCCAAGCGCACGGGCCATTCATCGATGGCAGCTTTCAGGAGCGTCCTACAGTCTCGCCACCAGACGGCAAGTTTCGCAACTGCCGACTGGCCTCGCTTCGTGTCGATACTTGCCGGGTTCCCGCGTCTTGGTCCTGCACCAGTTTGCGGATGAGATCGCCAGCGGAAGCGCCATGGAGGCTTGGACATTCAAGGCTCGGGATACAGTCTGAGGACGTCAAGAATGCCGATGTATCGTTGATATTCGTCGTCGAAGGACGGCAACGCTGTCCTGGACACGTTCCGATGGATTTGCATGACGTCGACGGTGGGAGGGGGTGCCGTTGTGGAAGGGGGTGCCGCCAATGTTATCCGCGGGATGATGGACGGGACCGTGAAGATCAGGCCGGCTCCGATTCCCAAGGGTATCGAGATCAGGGTGGGTCTATTCCTCATTCGTACTCTCCGCGTTTTGGCTTCGTGGCTCGAGTCTGGATGCCGAGATCTATTTGCCAGGTGCGGAAATTTTACTTATAAAACTCGTTGATTTCGATAGTTTATAAATATATACCGACTAATACTAAAGATTGTATTGGCGCGGTAAGTATCAGACAGATTTTGCCAAAGCATTGGAATTTGCATCAGGTATAGTCGGCGCTGCCGGCGTGGACTCGCCGTAGCCACCTGACCTTCGGAGGGCAGGCCATCAATTGGGGCCCAGGCCCTCCGTCGACGGCGATCACCTGGTCGCCCAACGCGATTCCGGATCGGCGAGATGAACGATCCACCTGGCCATGTCGTGGGGAATGCCGCGCCGTTTGAGCGGGAGGCCCCTGATGTTAGGGTGCTAGGCGCCGTCCAGAATTGTCGGGCGGCGCCCGGTGACGAGAACCTTCGCACCTTGCACGGCGAAACCTAGCGCCGCGGCGCGGCCGCCGGGCCTGGAAAGCGAAAGCGCGGCCGCTTGCACCGTCGCATTGACGTCGATCACGGCGAGGCGCGGCGATGTGAAGGCATGCAGTTTGTCGATGAGCATTGCCGCCGTCCTTGGTTGCATGCCGTGCCGCCGAGCTCGTCAATGCTTCGGGCGGCGGTTTTCCCGTTCAGCAGGACGATGAAATCCCGATCTTACTCTTCGAAGGGCAGCACGAGCTCCGTGTCGCCGGTGTCGACGACGAACACGGCCAGCAGCCGGGCGGGTTCGGTCGCACTGGCGTTGGCGCTGACGGCATGACGGTCACCGGGAAACTCCGACCAGCTTTCGCCGGCGCGATAGGTGACTTCAGGTCCATCATTCACCTTGCTCTTGATCGCGCCTTCGAGAACCGTGGCGTAGATGAAGGCAGATTTGGGATGGAGGTGCGCGGGCGAGTTGCCGCCTGGCTCATATTCGACGAGCACACCTCTCATGCTCTTGCCGGGCACGTTCGGAAGCGGATGATCATAAACGAGCTTCACGTTCTTGAAAGCGCTAGCCGTATTGTCGGCCAGCGCGGCGGTGGCGATGAACGCGGCGATAGCAGCGGTGCTGTAGAGTATGGTCCTGATCATTTGTCTGGCTCCTGGTGCGGTTGAGATCGGGGGGGATCGCCGGCCGGAGGGGAGGACGGCCGGCGATCGGGCTCTCGCCTGAGGGCACGGCGTGAGCCTAGAACCTAATGAAGGTGAGCAACTCGGCGTTCACCACATCGGCATGGGTGGTACACATTCCGTGCGGAAAGCCCTCATAGATCTTGAGCGTGCCGTTCTTTAGAAGCTTTGCGGATAGCGGCGCGGAACCGGCAATGGGCACGATCTGATCGTCCGTGCCGTGCATGACCAGTGTCGGCACGTCGATGATCTTGAGGTCGTTGGTGAAATCGGTTTCCGAAAAGGCCTTGATGCCGTCAAACTGCGCCTTGGCGCTGCCCATCATGGCCTGCCGCCACCAGTTCTGAATGACGCCCGAAATTGGTTTCGCACCCGGCCGGTTGAAGCTGTAAAAGGGACCGCTCGCGAAATCGAGATAGTATTGTGCCCGGTCGGCGGCGAGTGCCTTGCGCCCTTCGTCGAACACTTCCATCGGCACGCCGCCCGGATTGGCAGGTGTCTTCACCAGGAGGGGCGGAACCGCGCCGATCAGCACGAGCTTCGCAACCCGACCCTGAGGCTGGCCATGCTGCGCGACATAATGAGCGGCTTCGCCGCCCCCGGTGGAGTGACCGATGTGGATGGCATTGCTCAGGTCGAGATGCTCAACCACGGCGGCAGCATCGGCGGCGTAGTGATCCATGTCGTGGCCGTCGCTGACCTGTGTGGAGCGGCCGTGTCCACGCCGGTCATGGGCGATGGTGCGATATCCTTGGCTGACGAAGAAAAGCATCTGCGTGTCCCAGTCGTCGGCGCTGAGCGGCCAGCCATGGTGGAAGACGACCGGTTGGGCGTCCTTCGGACCCCAGTCCTTGTAGTAGATCTCAGTGCCGTCCTGGGTGGTGATGGTGCTCATGTTGCTTGATCCTTGCTGTGAGCTACGCAAGTTAGGCGCTTGGTCGGCTGCCTCTTGCGCGAGCGTTAATTTGGGCGGGCCGGTTGCGACGTTCGCGGGGACGGCGCCGAGGAGAACGGCTCGGCGACTTGCCGGTGGCGCGAAGGGCAGCTCTTCAGAGGGTGCCGTTACGCCGCAACGCCGCTTCGCCGCGGCGGGGCGTGTTCGATCCAGTCTTCGAATGATTTTGAACCGATTCGGGCGCCTACACCGGGGACGAGCGAGGGATTATCCAGCTCGGTGCCGAAGTAGAGCGCATGGGGATCGCCGATCACTTTCCTGGGATCGTTGGCGATCTGAAGAAACCGCGCGACCAGTTCGTTCATGCGGAAAGGCTCGGGCCCGGCGATCTCGATCACCCCGTTGACCGGCGCCGAGAGCGCCACGTCGGTCATGATGTCGGCGACATCTTCGGAGGCGATCGGCTGGAAATACGCGGACGAAACGGTTGCAATGTCGCCCACCGTTCCGCCCTGGGCGATGCCGCCCAGGAACTCGAAGAACTGCGTTGAGTGAACGATGGTGTAAGGGATGCCGGAATCCCGGATCAGCTTTTCCTGGGCCATCTTGGCGCGCATGTAGCCGCTCTTTGGCAGGCGCTCGGCGCCCACGATCGAGAGCGCGATGTGGTGCTTCACGCCGGCCGCCTTTCCCGCAGCAAGCAGGTTTCTGCCGGAGGTCTCGAAGAACTCAAGGACGGCCTTGTCTTCGAACGAGGGCGAATTCGCCAGGTCGATGACGATCTGCGCTCCCGCGAGAGCCTCGGCCAGGCCCTCGCCAGTGATGGTGTTGACGCCTGAGTTCGGCGACGCCGCGATAACGTCATGGCCCTTCTTGCGCAATCTCTCGACGGTCTTCGAGCCGATGAGGCCGGTGCCGCCAATAACCACGATTTTCATAGCATTCTCCTGTTTCTGACTTCGAAAAGATCTGCACGGAACACTTCCGACGGGTCCTCACCGTGCCGGTCCTGCATTCGTCAATGAGAGACCGGCGCCTCGGCGGCTCGCCCGACCGCTAGCCGAAGGGGTCGGCTCAAGCGACACTGTCTTCGCAGCCGCCGCTCGCTTGGCCCCGGACCCCATGACCACCGAGGCGGTGCCGTAGTAGGCCGAGCCAATGATGTCGCCATAGATGGCGCAGGACGGAGGCGGTGTTTTCGAGGAATTCCCGAAGAGGTCTGCCAGCATGGCCGGGATCACGAGGTGCCACTGTTGTGAGCGCACGCCGTTGCGGCAACGCCGCCACGACGTCGTGCCCCTCCTGACGCAACCTCTCGACGGTCGCTGACCGGATGTACCGAGTGCCGCCAATGACCATGATTTTCATGTCGATGTCTCCTGAGGCTTGCACTTGTCGAACGCAGCCCGCGCGAGGCGGCCCGATTCGTCACTGCGCCGATACGGCGGCTAGCTCGATAAGCGAGGCGACCGCGCCGGGATGCGAGACGATCAGCGCCGGCGACCCGCCGACGGCGAGGGGCGCGGCCTGCGGCGTCGCGCCGTCCGACACGCAGAATGCATAAACAAGGACCAGAGCTCTTATGATCTTCTGCACGTTTTTGCTCCTGTGCGGCGGTCGTTCGATGCCCAGGAGAATGCGCCCTCTTGGCGCGCGAAAATATTCGACGCACTGCTCGGTCGGATGATCCGAAGGTCTAGGACCGCTGCACTTCAGGAGTGACCGCTCTAGCCGGTCGGCCGAGGGTTAGCTCGGCATATTCGAACGCACCCGGGGTAAGGAGGGGCCGACACAGGAGCTGGGAGGTTTTGGTCGCGCCGCCAACTGGCGTCCAGCTGGTCCACTTCAGCGCCCGCACCGTCTTCGGCGATACCGACGCCTGCAAACTGCACGCGTCGTTGACGCTGTTCTCAGAAGCCAGTTACGACGACTCGACGAGGACACCATGACCCGGATCCGCTCGATGCCGCGGTAATGCGGCATCGGCTGCCGCCGCATACCCTCGAACAGGCGAAGTTCCGTCCACCTCCATGCTTTGTGCGGCGGCCGGCCGGCATGTACGTTCCGCCGTCACCCCCCATGCGGCCTGCCCAAGGGCAGATCAGGGCGAGCGATCTGCGGCCTGGTCTAGATCCTCCGGCAGGGGCACGAAATCATGCTCTCCGGGCACTCCAGGGAAGCGGCGTTCACGCCAATCGGTCTTGGCCCGCTCGATCCGTTCAGCGCAGGAGGAGACGAAGTTCCAGTAGACGTGCCGCGGTTCGGAAAAGGGCTCGCCTCCCATCAGCATCAGCCGGGCTGAATGAAAGGCCGGCGCCTTAAGCACGATTTCGGCGCCGGGTTCGAGCAGTATCAATTCGGCCTCGCGGAACGAGCCCGTCCGGCCGACGATCTCAACTTCGCCGGCGACGACATACACCGCCCGCTCGTGGTGACCGGGCTTGATCTGGTATCGTGCACCGGTGAGCACGATTTCGGCGAACACCATGTCAGAGAAGGTTTTGACGGGCGAGGTCAATCCGTTCGAGGTTCCTGTGATCAAGGTGAACTCCACGCTCCTGGCACACGTCCTCGGTATCTCCAGTTCATTATAATGGGCAAAATCGGCGGCGACTTCCTCATCCTTGCAAGGAAGGGCGACCCAGGCCTGAATGCCGAAAAAATTGCTGCCGGATGCTAGAGCCTCCAGCGACGTCCGCTCCGAATGGACGATCCCCGAACCGGCCGTCATCCAGCTGACTTCACCGGGGCGAAGGGCCTGCGCCTTACCCAAGACTGTCCCGGTGAACGATCTCCCCGTCGATCAGGTAGGTCACGGCCGCGAGACCGATATGGGGATGCGATCCAGTGTCAAAACCCTGGCCCGTATTGAACACCGCGGGGCCCATCTGTTCGAAGAGGACAAAAGGGCCGACCATTCGTCGATGCTTGGAGGGCAATATGCGCCGTACCTTGAAACCGCTCCCGTGTTCACTGGACACCGGCAGAACGACGGTGTCTACGACGCCGGCGTGTCGGATGGTCATGGCTTTATTCCTTCTTGTGCGCTCTGTCCGTTGACGTTCAAACGGGCCGGAACGGAACGGCGTGAAAAAACCGTGTGCATGGCTTTGAGCAGCGCAAATTTCGAGCTCGTGTGCAGTTGTCCGGCGATGTCGCTCGGGTCGGAGGACGACATCCTGGCCGATAGCACCGCTGCAAGATCTTCGGCCATTTCGGGCCGGTCGAGGAGCAGAGGCGCGAAGCTTTGCTGGTCAATCTCGTAAACCACGACGTGGTTCATTGCGCGCAATGTCGAGGTCTCGCCGATGCCGGCTAGCAGACCCGTCTCTCCAAAAAAATCGCCGGGAGCGAGGTGCCCGACCTCCTGCGGATGGGCGTCATCGCCGTGTTCTCGAACAATGATGCCCGCTCGAACGATCATGAGAGACGGCAGCATCTCTCCCTGTCGCACTATGATGTCGCCCTTGCGATAGTCCGCACCGTAACCGTTGCCGCGAGGGCTTCTTTTTCGTCGTCCTTCAATGCCGAGAATATCGGTATCGCATCTATAAGCTTGATCGGCGTGACTTGCGGTAGATTCGCCGTGTCTTCGCTGGGCAGGTCACTCATGAGAATCGAGGAGGAGGGCGGCGTCGCCAGCAGCAAACCCGCGGACTTGGAATGACGATAGACAAGATCGAAGATTTCGTTCGTCGCCGGAATTCGCTGGGCAACATCTTCGACGCGAAAAAACAGATCGACTTCGATCGCTGTCGCATCCAGACCTTTGATAGCGACCGCCGGTGGTGGCTCCTTCAGTATCATGTTGCTGCTTTGCAAGGCCGCGTTCATGACGTCCGCGACGATCGCCGGCATCTTGGTCGGAGCCAATCTTATCGTGACGGACAGTCCGTGGCTCTCCTCGGGGCTGCTGACATTGGTCAGCCCGAGTTTCGCGAGAAAGCTGTTCGGCAGCGCCACGACGTTGTGGGCCAAGGTGAGCAGGTGGGTAGACCGCCAGTTGGTCTCGACAACGCGGCCTTCGGTGCCGTCGCTGAGAACGATCCAGTCGCCAAGCACATAAGGACGGCCGAGGTTGAGCGCGATGCCCGAGAAGACGTCGCTCAGCGTGTTCTGGAGCGCCAGTCCGAGTATGATGGCGAAGACGCCCGAAGTGGCGATCAGCGTTCCGACCGGTGCGCCGAAGACGAATGCCAGAATGGACAGCAGCATTCCCACATAGACTGCGCCCACGACGAGGTCCTGCAGCAGGCGCGCCTCGCGCGGCTTTCGCTCGAACACGAGATAGATGCGGACAAATCCGATCAGCGCCCAGGCGAGGTGAACCCACCAGAGCAACTTAGCGGCCCCGACAAGGATTGCTCCCTCGGTTGTCTCATTGCCCGTTGCCGGCTCGTAGGGGACCACAGCTCCGTCAAGCAGCAGGACCGACATAGTGAGGAAGAATGCGATCTGGACGATCAGCCTCGTGGTGGAGAGCCGCTGCGGAATGACGTGCCAAACGACGATTCCGGTGAAACCGACCAACACCATGTGAAGATGGGGAGAATTCCACCAGTTCATGACCGGACCCGGATCCACGAAAAACCTTATACAATCGAAGCGGATAAGCGATCCTTGTTATTCCTTGCCGTTCTCCAGGATCGCTTCGCTTATCGAGTTCGGCAGCCGGCGCGGCGTCTCGATCACGCCCAGCAGCGGCATGACGACGAGAAAGAATCCGAAGTAGTAGAGGGTCGATGCCTGCATGGCGGGGATGTACCAGCCTTCCGCCGGCTTGGATCCCAGCCACCCGAGAAACAGCGCGTTGGCGACAAACAGCCAGAAGAACCGCCTGTACGAGGGCCGGTAGACGGCCGAGCGCACCTTCGACGTATCCAGCCAGGGCACGAAGAACAACACGGCGATGGCGCCGAACATAGCGAGCACGCCGCCGAGCTTCGAGTCGATCGGGCCGACGTTGAAAGTGACGGCGCGCAAGATCGCGTAGAAGGGCAGAAAATACCATTCCGGCACGATATGAGCCGGCGTCTTCAGCGGATCGGCGGCGGTATGGTTGTCGGGGTGCCCGAGATAGTTCGGCACGTAGAACACGAAGTACGCAAAGGCGAGCAGGAACACCACGGCCCCGAGCACATCCTTCATCGTGGCATGCGGCGTGAAGTCCACGACGTCGGTTTTCGACCTCACATCGATGCCTGCCGGATTGTTCTGTCCGACGATGTGAAGCGCGCAGATGTGCAGTATGACGACGCCCGTCAGCATGAAGGGCAGCAGGTAATGCAGCGCAAAGAAGCGGTTGAGGGTCGGATTGTCGACCGCGAAGCCGCCGAGCAGCAGTTGCTGCACCCAGTCGCCCACCAACGGAATCGCCGTGAAGAAGCCGGTGATGACGGTCGCGCCCCAGAACGACATCTGCCCCCAGGGCAGCACATAGCCCATGAACGCTGTCGCCATCATCAGCAGAAGGTTGGTGCAGCCGAGGACCCACAGCAGCTCGCGCGGCGCCTTGTAGGAGCCGTAATAGAGGCCGCGGGAAACATGGATGTAGACCGCGATGAAGAAGAACGAAGCACCATTGGAATGCAGGTAGCGCAAAAGCCAGCCGGAATTCACGTCGCGCATGATCTTGTCGACGGAGTTGAAGGCCAGCGTCGCGTCGGCCGCATAGTGCATGGCGAGCACCACGCCGGTCACGATCTGCGTTGCCAGCATCATCGAGAGGATGCCGCCGAACGAATAGGCGTAGTTCAGGTTGCGCGGGACTGGATAGGCGATGAACTGATCATGCACCATCCGCGGTAGTGGCAGCCGGGCGTCGAACCAGCGTCCGATCCTCGTCTTGGGCGTATAGGTCGAGTGTCCACCGCTCATCGCGTTACCTCGAGTTCTCAGTATCGACTTGGTCAGGACCGTTTGACCGGCTGTCTCCCGTCACAGACGAGCGCGTTCACTCGCGATTCCGAGCGCTTCTCGGGCAGATGGAGACTCTGACGCCGTTGCGTGAGTAGAGCGGCCGGCCCGTCGCGCGAACAAACCCTTCGCCGCCGCCGCGCCTAACCGACTGCGCCGCCGTGTCGACGGTCCAGAACCTCTTGAGGATCTGCAGCATCTTCGAAAGAACGAATTCCAGGGTCATTTCCGATGCTCCTCGGTCGGGTTGTTGAGGAACCCAAGCATGCCAGCCCTTCTAGTGTGCGAACTATCGTGCCGAGGACGCGTGCGCCTGATACGTTGGTCTATGAGCTCCTGATTGAAAGGCTGCGCCGGACGGTAGAGGCGCAACCGCGCGTTCACAATTCGCGAAGCGCTCATGCGGGTGGGGTGGACCGATCGGCATCCAGCCCCCGGGCGGCGCGACTGCTCTTCGCGCGCCTCTTCCATGAACATCGACCGTCCCTTCCTTGGCCACGAGCAATCGCCCGGGGCACGAGTGAGTGTGGGTGCGATACCCTTCAGCGCCCGCGGTTGGCGGTTGTCGAAGCCATTTGCCGCAAGCGGCGGGGACCGCCGCCGGCGCAGTACTCCGACATCGACAAGTTGGTCGATGAACCTATGAAGGACGGCCGGCGGTCGGTATTTCCAGGAAGCCGGCGGCCGAGTCACGATTGCGAGGACTGCGCGCGGCCGTTGCAGGATGCCGCACTGGCGCTGCCGAGCGCCTCGTCAATGATGCGGCGGATGGTGCGCGCGCAGCGGCCGCACTGGACGCTGCCGCCGAGACAGCCATAGACCTGGCTGATCGAGCGCGTCCGCTCCGCCTCGACGGCGGAGCGGACATCCTGGTCGCTCAACACATTGCATGAGCAGACGATCATGGCGCGATAGTCCCGACCGCGACCTGGTACAGCTCTGACCCGACAAGCGGATCAGTAGTCCCAGACAGCCGGCACGCAACGAAAGACATCGCCGTCCACCGCTACATGGCAGATAGACGGAAATGGCAGGTGAGTGGCCACCAGCGGCTCGCGAGTCGCCGCCAGCTCCCGCAAAAGATTGATGCGGACGCGGGCCGCCTCGTCGGGGTCGTGTTCGAAGCCGTTGTGCCAGTCGGGTTGGTCGAATCCGACCTGGAACACGGCGTCGCCGGCGAAGGTCAGCCGGTCGCCGCCGGACGCCAGGCGAACCACGCTGTGCCCGGGGGTGTGGCCGCCAGTGAGCGTGACGACCACTCCCGGCGCCACCTCGTGCTCCGTCTCAAACGGCCGCAACTGGCTGCGGTACTCGTTCACGAACCGCTTGGCCGCCCGCCGAAGCGCATCCGGGAACCCCGTTGGCATGGAGGCGCGGGAGAAATCGGGCGCCTCCCAGAACTTGAGCTCGGCGGCCGCCACGTGAATGCGCAGATCCGGACGCAGCCGGTCCTTCACCCCGTCGATGAGCAGCCCGCCGATATGGTCCATGTGCATATGGGTGAGCACCACGTCGGTGACGGATGCGAGATCGATGCCGGCGGCCTCCAGTCGCGAGACCAACCGCCCGGCCCTCGGCAAGTGCAAGTCCGGGTCCATGCCCAGCCCGGCGTCGACGAGTATGGTCCGGCCGCCGCTGCGCACGACGACCACGTTCAGCGGCCACTCGAGCACGTCCGGCGGCAGGAACATCTCGTCCAGCCAGGCTGCCCGGACGGCCGGGTCGACGTTGTATGCCATGACCGGGGCTGGTATCGGCAGCACTCCATCGCTGACGATCAGCACGTCGATGTCGCCGACCTGCAGCGCGTAGCGCGACGGAACCAGCTCGGGCTCCGGTCGACCGTTGCCGCGCTTTGCCTTCAGGCTGTCGGCGCAGTGCTGGATCGAGGGGTGTGAAATGTTGTCCAGGCTCATGTTTGTCTCCTGCTGACCACGGCCGTATCGGCCACCTCCGCCGCTGGCGCCCGTGGATCTGGCATAAGCCTCCATGGACCGCCACCTGGCGTCTACGGAGGAAAGTTGCGCCGCCTCGGCCTGCGCCACCATCGGACGGAAGCACCGGTCAGCCGATGCGAAAGTCTATGACAGACCCGTTGCGAGCATGGGTGATATCCCGCGAAAGTCGGAAGACGCCGATATATACGTCCGTGATTATCGGTCTTGCAAAACCGCGAAGCAGCCGTGCCGGCGCGCATACCGGCTAAGGACGGTCTATACAGAGTCATGTGCAAGGGTGACCAGGTCAGTTGCCGCCGGCCCGCGGGCGCGGCGAGCGAGAACTTTACCACCGGCGATTGTATGGCGAACCGTCACGGAGGTGACCCCTAGCGGCTCGATCCGAAGCTGAACGGATGGGCGCTTTCGGGACTACTGAAATCCGCGTGAATGGCGCAAGTA
>NZ_RZSW01000170.1:0-11127 GCF_003997375.1 Mesorhizobium sp. M5C.F.Ca.IN.020.29.1.1
CGTCGAGCCGGCGTCGCTCGGTGTGCTGCTTCCTAGGCTCTGTTCTGACAAGGCCGCGTTTCCTCGACCTTGTCCTTGGCCAAATCGGTCAACGCGCCGGCGCCTTACCCTGACGGCAGAGGTGATGTCTACCGCCGGATGCCATCTAGTCCTCCTTCGGATTGTGGGCACTCACAGGTGCCTTTTCTATTTGACGCCCGAACAATCATTGGGCCGTAATGTTCCGTCGGATGCAGAAAGAAGAAAGGCATTGCCATCCCACAGCCGGAACGGCTTCTCGCCGGCAACCACGACCTGCATGCCGTGGGCTTCGGCGAGGCGGTGAACATCGGCACGATCCAGCGCCGGCGATCCGCGATAGGAGTAATTCAGAAGTGCTGCCATGCCTGACGTTCTCAGAACACGCGCAATTTCCTTGAAATGCCGCTCCGCCAGGCCAGCCAGTACCAGATAGGGGAAACTGTCGACAGCCAGCACGCAATCGAAGCTTGCGTTGCCGAAATCGGCAAGATCGAGACCAGAGGTCGGCCGCAGTTCCACATTGCGCAGCTTGGCACATCGCTCTCGAGCGATCGAAATCATCTTCGAAGATATGTCGATGCCGACGACCCGGTGCGCCGCGCTGGAGAGCGCGCTTTCGAATCGGCCGATGCCACAACCAAGGTCCAGTATGTCCCGATCGGCGCCGGTGAAGCCATGCCTTTCCAGCCATTCGACGATCTCATCGGTAGCGGCTGAAAGCCTCTCCTCGTCGCCCAGGGAGGACAGTTGCACGCTTGCAGGCAGGGAAATCATCGCCGCCGCATCGAACCCGGCGGCCAGCCGCTTGACGACAGCGGCATCCGTTTCCTCCTGATTACGTTCGTGGCGAACGGCCGCACCTGTTTCACGCAGCATGGCAAAGATGTCAGGCCGGTGACGAAGCAGGTCGGCGATCCGCTCCAGTCTGTCTCGTTTTCGAAGGTCGGCCGAATGCATATCCAGCGCCAAATCAGCCAATTCTGCGGCATCGATCCCCGTCGCGAAGCGAAGCGCCAGTCTGGCGATGATGGCTTCGACGCAGGCGCCGTCGGCAATGCACTCATCGAACACCATTCTTGCTGTCGAGGCCTGTGACGATGATTTTCGTCCGGTCGTGCTCATTGAGCGATGCTCCGCGTCCAGACCTTTCGCATTGTCCATTGGTCGACGGCGCCCCAGCCATACTTATAGGTTTCCTGGCCGCGCAGAAAGTCGAACTCCCGCGCCCCTTCACGAGCCGCCTCGGCAATCGCGTGACCAATGAGGATTGCGCCGGGACTTTCATCGGCGTAGGCCGGATCGAAACCGCCAAGATAGGCGTAGGCGCGGTGGCGATGGTGAAATCCGTAATAGGCCCCGACGACCGCATCATCGATAGCAACAAGCCAGCATCGCACAAGGCCCTGCGCGGCAAGCAGTGGAAGCGCCTGTCGATGGAATTCTTCCGCAGCCGGGTCGGCCAGCACGCCGTCGCCATGTCCGGCCCAACGCGCGCCGTGAAGGCGGACCAGGTGATCGAAGAATGTTTTGGGATCGGCTTGCGCCGACATGATGGAAACGCAGCCGCGCCTGCATGCGGCTTTATGTGCGCGGCGCAACTGGCGTCTTCGCCGCGCCGGAACGCAGACCGCCAGCGCCTCGTCCCCGGCAATCGAGAGCACGGGACAAGCAGCGTGATCGACGAGTTGACCCGCCTCCAGTGCCGGGTGCGTTATGGCGAGACCCGCGGCACCCGCCGGTAGATCCGGCAAAATCCATTGGGACCAATTGATCGCAAGAGCCCGGCCGGCGATGACGGCGGCGACAGCCGCTTCGATGCCGGGGAAACACAGGACATCCAGATAGTCGCTCAACGAAATCCCGACCGGAAGCAGTTTCGAACCGGAAGTTGTGTGTTCTAGATAAAGCGGCGCCAATCCCACCAGATCGTCGCCACGCCAGACGGCGATCGTCGCCAGTTCTCCGGGCGCGAATGTGCGCCACCACGGCACCAGCCAGGCGGGGCATTGAAACGGTGTCGCCGTCCGGCTGTGCGCCCAGAGCTCCCGCCAGCGCGGCGCCAGGGCCTCAAGGGCGGCCGGATCGTCGATGGTTTCGGAGCGGAGCATGAAAACCGCTCACTGCACCGCCGCGAGGCGCCTGCGGCCGGCACCAAGCTCTGCCAGCGCATGGTACGCGTTCATGTAAGACGAAATCATTTGGTCGAGCGAAAAGCGCCGCCGCGCCTCGGCCCGGCATATCTCGGCATCCAGGCGGGATGCTGCGACTATGGCTCCCGCCATCTCATGGACGTCATTGACCAGAAAGCCCGTCCTGCCGTGTTCGACCACGCCCGGCAGCGCGCCGTTTGGAAAGGCGACAACCGGCGTGCCGCAGGCCATCGCCTCCATCGCGACAAGCGAACTGGTTTCTGCGGCAAGGCTGGGAATGACCAGGCACCGGGCGGCATTGAGAAAGCGCCGTTTGGCGGTGAAGCCGAGCGGACCGAGGAAGCGGCGCTGCTTGTCGAGGCGCGGCTGGACTTCGTCACGAAAGTACAGAGTGTGCGTTTCATAGGGGTAGACCTTGCCGCCGATGACCAGCGGCACACCAGCCTGTTTGGCCGCATCCAGTGCAAGATGGATGCCCTTTTCCGGGCAGATGCGGCTGAGCACCAGCGCGAAGTTGCGCTTGGACTGCCGACCGCTCAGCGCGTCGATATCGACGCCGTTTGGAATGGGCGCAACCAGTTTGGCACCCGGCGGCGCGGTCCTCTGTTGGGCCGCCGAGACGGCGTGCAGCCATAGATCGTCACGGATTGGGCGCAAAGCATCGGACGGATACCAATCGAGCGGCAGGTGCAGGCTTACAAGCGTCGGGCCATGGCCAGGCAGATAGGCATCGAAATCGATGCCGTGCAGATGAACCACGTCGATCGGCCAACGGGCGCGTGCGACGTCTATCGCTGCGCGGTGGGAGCGCTGTGCCCGTTTTTTCGCCGCATCGTCGAGCACGCCTGGTTCAGCAGGTGTCTCGATGAGGACGCCCGCTGCTTTGGAGCCCTGGCAACCGATCACGATGGAGCCGTGTCCCGCGCGCACGAGTGCCTGGTCGAGCATCGACAGCACCTGCTCGGCACCGCCAACCGCATCGGGGCCGACTGGCGCGAGAGGGTAGGCGACGTTCAAGACGGTGAGGGTCATGGCCGGCCGAGCCCAAGCTCCTCATGTGCAGCGGCGGCGGCGTGGAGCCAAACCGCCGGTTCGAAGCCGAGCGGCAGCGCCTCGTAATAAAGCTTGCCGTTGTTCGGCAGCGCCAGGAAATCATAGGTGGGCGCCACCCGGAAACGTTCGACGCGCGCCGTAAACGGCGCCAGCGTCCGTTGCTGTGTCCGGTGGCAGGCCAGCATGCACTGCTTCCGTTCGAAGGCCGCTTCCGTAAGGTGGAGTTCGATGCACTCACCGCCGGGAACGCTGTTGAAGTCCTGGAGGACTGCGCCCTCAGGTCCGGCGCAATAGAACGCCATTTCGACGATGGCCGGCGCCGGGCGTCCATCGCGGCGCAGCAAATGGCAAGCCGCATGTACGGCAAAGGCGGTCGCGTCATGATCGGGGTGACCGCCTTCATAAGGATGCGTACAGACGAAACTGACATCGCGATCGGCCAAAAGGCCGGTCAGCTCCCGTGCGAGCGCGCCAAGATTCCCGGCGGCTTGTTTGTCGGGATAACCGAGGCTGATCATGGCCGTCGACGGCAATTCCGCTGCCGCCAGCGCTGTCTCCAACTCCCTATGGCGGGCCTCGGCGTAGTCCTGCCAAGTCTCGAAGCCGTACGCTCGCGCGTCATCAAGGTCTCGCGGCGCGCCGTCAGTGACATGCACGATGCGAGATCCGCGCAATCCGGCAAGATGTCCGCCGATGCCGATGGTCTCGTCATCCGGATGCGCGACAACGATCATGATTTCAGCACCGTCAGAGCCGTGCGGGGCAGCGCCTGTCAGCAGGGCCGCGAATTCGGCAAGCGTTCCGGATCTGTCAGGTGCGTGTTGCATTGCTCACTCATGCTGCCGAAGCCCGCACCGCTCTGACTGGCGAGGCAGCCATGGCGGGAGCGTAGCGGCGGGTCATCGTCGCGCAAAACTCGGCAAATTCCTCCGGCACTAGCGGCGGACTGGTGTGATGCGGCATGACTCCGCGGTGCTCGGGAGTGAAGCAGAAGGTGATGGTCACGTCGAAGTCGGCAAGCGCTTCCATCTGCCGGTCGTACCAGTCCAGCGCATTCGGCCTAAAACTATCGGCCCAGGAAAGTCCGGTGCGCACATTGGTGACGCCCAGCCGCTTCATCCACGCGACGGCGTCATCCAGCCGGGGATCTTCAAAGTGGAACCATTGCACCAGTCCCATTTCGGGCGTGTAACGCAGGAATTCCTCGAGCGCGGGTTTGGGCGTACCGTCTTCGCGTAGCAGGCCCATGTAGAAGTGGCGGTAGTAGGAGGAGCCTTCCGCCTCGCGATGGCGTGTCGTTGCCCCCCATTCGCGCGGAAGATCGTAGAGGCTGTACCATTGTATGCGCGAGGCGTTGCCGAGCAGCAGTTCGGCGGTCCGGCGCAAGCCCCATAGCTGCACCTCCTCGGCACCGAAGCTCGACACACCAACTTCGCTGACCCATACAGGAAGATCGGTGACGGTCGAAATCTCGCCGATCTTCTGGGGCCACTCCTGAATCTGCCAGAGGTTCCAGTCGAGCGGAAAGCCGTGCACGGCGACGGCATCGACATGATCCAGCGCGCCGTACTGCTTCATGAGCGCCATGAAATCGGCATCGATCGGCGAAATGCC
This sequence comes from Mesorhizobium sp. M5C.F.Ca.IN.020.29.1.1, assembly GCF_003997375.1. Classification (NCBI taxonomy): domain Bacteria; kingdom Pseudomonadati; phylum Pseudomonadota; class Alphaproteobacteria; order Hyphomicrobiales; family Phyllobacteriaceae; genus Mesorhizobium; species Mesorhizobium sp. M5C.F.Ca.IN.020.29.1.1. The sequence continues at coordinate 4,839 of NZ_RZSW01000170.1, forward strand.
GCCCAGTATCTTGGTTACGGTGGGGTTTTCCGATGCGATGGCATCGGCGGCCAGCATTGCCATATTGGCGAAGCGGCTCCAGTCGGGGTCGAGTTCGGGATCCCAATGGGACTTGTTGTTCGGCTCGTTCCAGATCATCGCAGCTTCAATCATGCAGTTGTCCTTTCGACGGGTAGACGGCGCCTCCACCGGCCGGTTCGTTGGCGGCGCGGCAGAAATAAACCTCTTGCTCCGGGTGCAGCACGGTCTCGAAGCCGGCGCTGCGCAGCATCGCTTCGGTGCAGGCGCGATTGGGAATCCACCAGTTGGTCGGGTCGTCGGCATAGCGATGCTCGACGAAATGCAGCTTGGGAAACTCGGGCCGGTCGAACAGATCGTGTGTCGAGAAAGGATAATTCTCATCGAGTGCAGGCAGTTCGGTGCTGCCGCGCTGCATGGACTGGAAGATCATCAGGTCGCCGGCGACATGCTCCCGGATCAGATCGAGAGCGAGCAGGGGGTGGCGCAGGTGATACAGCACACCCATGAACAGGACGATGTCGAATTTCTCCCGCAGCGCGCCGACGTCGTAGACCGACAGTTGCTGGAATTCGATGTCGCAGTCCGCGATCTCGGCGGCGAAGCGCGCCTGCGCCAGATAGGCTTCATCGAAATCGATGCCGAGGACGCGGCCGGCGCCGCGTCGTTTCATCTCGATCGAGTAGAAGCCGGCGTTGCAGCCTATGTCGAGCACGGCGTTGCCGGACAGATCGGCAGGAATGGCGTCGGCGAACTTGCGCCATTTGATCAGCGGGTAGTTGCCAAGGAAATGGTCGGGGGCGGTTTCGACGCCTGCCAGCTCCATGTTGTGAAACCACGGGCCAAGGGCATCGATGCGGCGACGGATTTCCGCGTTCGAATGCAACATGGCTAGCCTCCTTCGCCTGGATGGCTTGGTATCTGCGACTGCCCTCGCAGCGCGAACATGAGGTTTTTCGGGTCCTCCAACCTAGGGTCGTTGTTCTCAAGCAGCCGAAGTGCCGTGCGGTAGCCGTTGAAAGTGCCGACGTCGACATAGGCGGTGCCTGCCTTGACGCCGTAAGCCTCGCCGCCGGCCGCCAGATAGGCATTGATGAGTGTACCGACGTATTCGTCGCTTTGATTCCGCTCGCGCCAAAGCGCGGCAAGCTGGTGAAGTATGCGGCCCGGCATCTTGAACGCGCCCCAAATCCAGTTCGATGCGGCGTCTTGTTGCTTGACCTGGATCTCCCTCACTCGGTCGCCCTGGTCGAGAACGACGGCATCGAAGAGTTCGGGGTGATCCACCGGGAAGAGTAGAAACGACAGCCGGTCGTCCGGTAGGCGGCAGAAGCCATCTTCCGGAAACCAGATCGTATCGGGCAGGCCGATCAGAACCGTCTCGTCCGGTGCGACGAGCGGCGCGGCGCGGAAGATCGCATCGCAAAGACCGACGGGAGTGGGCTGTACGACGAACAGTGCGGTGGCTTCGCCGTAGCCGGCGGCATAGTACTCGAGGATGTCCGATTTGCCCGATCCGATGACGAAGCAGATTTTGTCGACACCGTTGCGCACCATGCGACGCACCAGATATTCGCTCACCGCGCACGGGCGCTCGGTCTGGCCGTCGATGCGGCTGCCGACCGGCAGGAGCTCCTTCGAGAAGCCGAGCGGTTGAATGCGGCTGCCGCGGCCGGCAGCGGGCACGATGCCCAACATCAGATTGCTTCCTTCAACGGCTCGCCCGCCGTCAAGCCCTGCAATGCATCGGACAGGAGGCGGTCCAGTTCCCTGGCGCGCTGCGCAGAGGTGTGCTCGTCCAACACCCGCTCGCGCGCACGGCGCCGGATTGCGTCGACGTCGCTGTCGGACAAGCAGACTGCCGCGACCACGTCGTCGGTGGTGTCCGCCAGGATGATCTCGCTGCCGGGTTGGAAAAAACTGCTCAGGCCTGGCCAGGTGTCGCTCACGATCGCCGCGCCGCAGGCTGCCGCCTCGAACAGCCTGCCCGAAGGACACCAGCCCCTCTTGGCCATCGCCTCGCGGGTCACGTTCAGCGTCAGACGCGATGAGCAAAAGAAGGCCGGATGATCCGCAGGCGGAAGATGCCTGACAAAAAAGATGTTTTCCCCCCACGGAAATTCGTGCGGATATTGGGCGCCGCCGATGACGAAACGGTGGTCCGGCAGGCGCGCTGCGGTGCGGACCAGCAGCTTTTCGACGCCGGCTTGGCGATCAGCCGCATAAGTTCCAAGATAGGATAGATCTCCGGCAAATTCAGCCCGGGGCTCTGCTGGCCGGTGTCGCTCGGGATCGACATGACCATAGAGAGGCAAGACACGGCGCGCACCCAGCAGAGTTTTCAGCGCATCGATTGCGGTTCCCCCCGTATAACTCAGGACGAGGTCGAAATCGCGAAGGCCTTCGGGCCCGTAATACGCCGGTCGTAGACCTTGTTCGATCCGGGCGAGTGTGACCGGGGTGTCCAGATCGTAGAAAACTTTCAGCCCGCGACAGGTCTGCTGCGCCAGGCGCGATGCCTCCACGGCGTCGGGGCAATAGGACGTGACGATGACGATGTCCGATTGCCCGATAGCCTGTTCCGCGACATGGCGAATGTCTTCCCAGTCCGGATAGAGAACGACGTTGCCGCCATCGAGATGATCAAGGTCGCGCGCCCCGGCATAATAGGGAGTGTTGCGTTCGAAGAAGGTGACGGACCAGCCCAGCCCGCCCAGCGCCCGGATCAGGCCGCGCCACAGCGTCGCGTGTCCGTTTCCCCACGAGGAGGTGACGGTGAGACCGAAAATGACCATTCGCATCCGGCAGTCCTCGTCAGGCGGCTTCGTTCAATCGGATCAGCTTGGAGCCCCAGTCACCGGATACGACCGTGGTGATCGAAGCAGGATCGATATCGAAGCGAAAACAGTCTCCCAGCGGCAAGCCGAGCACCTTGCAGACGGCGGCCTTGATCACGTCGGCATGGCTGACCAGTGCCACGGACTGGTTCTGGTAGCGTTTGCGAAGCTGCTGCATCAGCGAGGTGACACGTTGCTGCACGTCCAGCATGGTCTCGCCGCCCGGCGTCCTCGCCTGCTGACGCCGACTGTTCCACACCCGCCAGTCGGCGTCCTGGTTCAACTCTTCGAAAGTCTTTCCCGACCACGCGCCGAAGTCGATCTCATCGAGCTCTTGGCAGATTGTAATCTTATCGGGACTGCAGGCGATTGCGATCGGTTTTGCGGTTTCCAATGTTCGTTCGCGCGGGCTGCAACAGATGGCTGCTAGCGGTTTCGGTGCCATGTGGCTGGCCAGGCGCAACGCCTGTGCCCTGCCGGTGTCGCCAAGGCAGACTCCGGCCATGCGTCCGGCAAGATAAGCGCCGACATTGTCGTGCGCCGCATGGCGGATCAAAAAGAATGTCGTCGTCATTCCGCGGCATCGAGCATCGGCTCGTCCCTACCGGCGATGAAAGACAGCGTGCGCAGGCGTGCCTCTGCATCGGTGAACTGCTCGGGCGGCGACTTCATGAAATAGCTGCAAGGGCCAGTCAGCGCTCCCGCGATGCCGCGGTCGAGCGCCAGCTTGGCGCAGCGGACAGCATCGATAACGACCCCGGCGGAGTTGGGCGAATCCCACACTTCTAGTTTGAGCTCTGCATTCAGCGGCACGCCGCCGAACGTCGTGCCTTCGACGCGGATGTAGGCCCATTTTCGATCGGTAAGCCAAGGCACATGGTCGCTGGGGCCGACATGGATGTTACCGGCCTCCAGGGGAACGTCGAGCTGGCTGGTTACGGATTGTGTCTTGGAAATCTTCTTCGATTCCAGCCGCTCGCGTTCCAGCATGTTGAGGAAATCGGTGTTGCCGCCGAAATTCAGCTGATAGGTGCGGTCGATGCGGACGCCGCGCTCGCGGAACAGATTAGCGAGCAGCCGGTGCACGATCGTCGCGCCGACCTGGCTTTTGATATCGTCGCCGATCAACGGCAGGCCACGCTGTTCGAAGAGCTGGCGCCATTCCGGTCGCGACGCGATAAAAACCGGTATGCAGTTGACGAAGGCGCAGCCGGCCTCGAGCGCGCATTCGGCATAAAAACGCGTAGCCTCTTCCGAGCCGACCGGCAGATATGAGACCAATACGTCAGCGCCGCTTTCCCGCAGCAGCGCGCTGACATTCGCGACCGGCTCTTCTGCCTCCTCGATTTCATCGCGTAGATATTTGCCGATTCCATCGAGCGTTGGTCCGCGCTCGACGCGAACGCCGGTTGCTTCGACATCGGCAAAGCGGAAGGTGTTGTTGGGCGCGTTGTATATGGCTTCCGCCACATCCCGCCCAACTTTGCCCTTGGCGACGTCGAAAGCACAGACGACCTCGATGTCATCGACATGATAACCGCCAAGATCGGCATGCATCAGGCCCGGTATCGGCTCATTACCTCTGGCGTCCCGATAATATGAGAGGCCCTGGACAAGGGAAGACGCGCAATTGCCGACGCCGGCTATTCCAATCCGTACCTTTTTCGATCCCACGAAACTGCCGCCATCGCTGTTGAAGATAAGTTCCTCGCGCCGAACTGCCAGTTGCCGGGAATGTTCCTTGCGACCTGGAAAAATCACGAACTCCGTGGCCGATTAAAGCTGAGCGCTGTTTGAGGCTGCCTGGGCCCTGAGCGCCGCAAGCCTCAGTCGAGCCGTCGCAGCATATCCGCTTCCTTTTCGAGGATGGTGGCCACTTCCTCGCGCTCGAGGTGCGTCATCATCAGGCTCACACAGCATTCAAGGTAGGTGATCGAGGCACGTCTCAGAAAGGCAGCCGTTTCCCTTTCGGCCATTTGCTCGATGTCCTTGGCGGATCGTTTTCGATGCACGGGTCGGTTCTCCATGCCGGTATCTTCGCCCAACGGCGAGCTCGGCTGGATGTTCCCTTAATGAAAAAAGTGAGAGCGCGCGTTCGGGCGCCACGGTCTCACATGGCCCATGTCCGAGCGCACAGCTCTCCCCTGACTTCAGGCCGGCAAGTTTTGCAGTCGGCCTGAAGCGGACCTCACGCTTGGCGCAATTGGGGGAATTCGATCCTCGTTACGGCTCGCTTCGAGCTCCATAAAATAGCTGATCGTCTGCATCAGGCCTTGCCTGAGCGGCACCTTTGGCGACCAATCCAGAAGGGTTTTTGCTCGGGAAATGTCCGGTTGCCGCCGGCGAGGGTCGTCTTGCGGCAGTGCCAGGAATTTGAAGACCGAGTTGCTATGGGTCATATCTCTCACCAATCCAGCCAGTTGAAGAACGGTGAATTCCCCGGGATTGCCTAAATTGACCGGTTGGCGCGGATTGGGATCGACATCCATAAGACGGACCAGACCGTCAACCAGATCGGAGACATAGCAGAACGACCTGGTCTGCAGCCCGTCGCCGAATATCGTCAGTGGTCTCTTCTCGAGAGCCTGCATCACCAGGTTCGAGACAATCCGGCCGTCGGCAGGATCCATCCTCGGACCATAGGTGTTGAAGATGCGCGCGACCCGGATGTCGGCCATCTCGGTTCTCAAATAATCGAAGCACAAGGTTTCGGCGGTTCGCTTGCCCTCGTCATAGCAGGCACGAGGACCGGTGCAGTTCACATGACCGACATAGTCTTCCCTTTGCGGGTGCTGTTCGGGATCGCCATACACTTCGCTTGTCGATGCCTGAAGGAAGCGCGCATTATTTCGGGCGGCAAGCTCAAGCAGATTGAGCGTTCCGATCACGCAGGTTCGCGTGGTATGAACCGGATCGGCTTGGTAACGCGGCGGCGATGCGGCGCACGCCAGGTTGAAAATGCGGTCCACCGGTTCAGCAAGGTCCAAGGGGCGGCAAATATCCTGCTCGATCAACCGGAAACGAGGACGGTCCATCATCGAGACGATGTTTTCCATCCGGCCAGTAAGAAAATTGTCGACACAGATCACCCGGTACCCGGTCTGAAGCAGTGTTTCGCAAAGATGCGAACCGAGGAAACCCGCGCCGCCGGCGACAAGCGCCGTTTTGGTCCGTTGCGTCCTTCTTGATTGCCGCATCTCTATTTTCTCCTGTCTGCCAGTCATGCTGCACTTTCGATGTCCAGATCGAGGGCTGGACGTGCCGATCTTGGCCGCGCCAGCAGCGAAACGAATTCGCGAGCTCTCGCGGCGCCAGTATGTGATGCCAGGATCGTCGCGCGCGCTCGCTTGGCCATAGCCAGCCTGACGCGGTCGGATTGCCTGGACAGGATATCGATCACCTCCTCCGCTTGGCCGGCCGTATTGATCGTGGCT
>NZ_RZSW01000171.1:0-11105 GCF_003997375.1 Mesorhizobium sp. M5C.F.Ca.IN.020.29.1.1
GATAATAGGACACGGCCTTTGCGATGCCGGCATCGCCGGGGTCCTGCTGGACCAGCAGCTGCGCGAAATTGAACTGCGCCAGACGGTTGCCGGCCTCGGCGGCGGCCTGCATCAGCGCGTAGGCCCCTTTCTCGTCCTTTTTGACGTAGCGGCCGTCGAGCAGCATCAGCGCATACTGGAACTGCGATTCTGGTATGCCCTGCTCGGCGGCAAGCGCGTACCACTTTGCCGCCTCCGCAGCGTTGACCGGCACGCCAAGACCGCGCGACAATATCTCCGCGATCAATGTCTGCGCCGCCGGGTCGCCGTTCTGGGCGCGAACCAAAGCGAGGTTGTAGGCCGTCTTGTAAAGGCCGCGCTGGAAGGCGCCATAGGCAGAATCCGACGGCTTTGCGCCGAAGCGGTCGGGATTGATGGCGTCGGCCGACGGCAGCGGGGCGGTGGTGGCAGGCTGCGGCAGCGGCGTGGCGATCGGCTTGTCGGTGCTTGCACCGATGTCGGGCTTGGGTTGCGGCAACGGGGCGGTTTCCGCCACGGCGGCCTGCACCGTGAGGGCCGCAAGCAAAGCACCGAAAAGGATTGTCCACGCCGGCACGTCAGTCCTCGAAACGCGGCGCGGTTTCGTCGAGCAGCGCATTGGCGCTGGCGACTGCCATCTTCGGGTCGACGCCGTCGGCAAAGACGGCGCTGGACAGCGCCACGAATTCGGCGCCGGTGGTAGCTACCGCTTCGACCGAGGCGAGATCGAACCCGGCCATGACGATGCAAGGGATCTGGATCACATCCGCCCACCATTGCCCCAGCGACAGGTTGCGCGGGTGCGGCTCCGGCTTGTTGTCGTAGCCGAAGCGGCCGAAGAAGATGTAGTCGGGCCTGAGCTCGCCGAGTTCCAACGCATCGTCGCGTGTCTTGGCGCCGCCGGTGCCGACCATCATTTTTGCCTGAAAACGGTCGATCGTCTCGGCGAGTTCGGCCTTGCCGACCTCGACATGGATGCCATCTGCCTGGACGCGGCCGGCGATGCGGGTGTCGCCGGCAATGACGACGGCAACGCCTGCCGCTTGCGCCGCCGGCACGATCTGTTCGGCGAAGGCCTGGAAGGAGGCCTCGTCCATGCCGTTCTCGGGCAGGATCAGCGAGGCGACGTCGCCGCCCTCGAACGCCGCGCCGATGCGCTCAGCCGGCACGCCGGGCGGCGCGATCAGCACGATGCGGCAGCGATTTGGAGGCGTTGCGTCGTTCATTGGTTTTCGATCCCGGTTTTCGCCTATGCCGGGCGAAGATGGTTGCATTGCGGCATAGAGCAAAGTGCCGGCCTTGAACAGGCGGGCGGGGCAGGATCATTGGCGCATGATTGTCGTCCGGCGACGTTCTTCGCTCAGTTGATCGCCTGGGTGCTCTCGGCTGGGATCTCCGATTTCCACAGTGTCCAGCCAAGATTCATGCCGGCGGCAGCGACCAGGATGGCGGCGGCGCCGACGATCTGGGCCGGATGCAGCCGGTGGCCGAAGGCGACGACATCGACCAGGATCGCGACCACAGGGTAGATAAAGGACAGCGACCCCTGCAGATGAGTCGGCAGTTTCTGAATGGCGCCGTACATCAGGATGTACATCAGACCGGTATGGACGACGCCAAGCGTCGTCAGCATGCTCCAGCTCCACGCATCGGCGGGAAGGTGGGAAAGGTTGGCGAAGGGTGCCAGCATGACGACTCCGACGCAGACCTGGATCAGGGCGATCAGGTGCGGTGGCGTGCCTTTGAGCTTCTTGGTGACGATGGCGGCCACAGCCCAGAAGAAAGCCGCACCCAGCGCCATTGCGATGCCGGTAAAATAATCCGTACCGAGATTGCCTGTGCCTGTATTAGGACCTGCATCGGGCCCCACATCAGGCGAGGCGTGCACGATCAGCAGCATGCCGGCGAAGGCGATGCCGAGCCAGGCCAGCTTCGTAATGGTCAGCCGCTCTGAGAAGAAGAGCGCGCCAAAGCCGACCAGCATGAAGGGCTGGGTGTTGTAGACTGCCGTGGCGATCGAGATCGAGGCGTGGGAAAACGAACTGAACAGCAGCAACCAGTTGATGACGATGGCCGCGCCCCCAAGGGCCGCAATCGCCACGATGCGCAGCGACAGCCCGCCGCGCAGCAATCCCAGGGCAGCGCAGATGATCAGCAGCGTTATCGCGCCGAAGGCGCAGCGCCAGAAGACGACGTCCATGATGGGCTCGCCCGACATGACGACGAACCATCCGATCGTGCCGAGGATGGCCATTGCGGCCGTCATTTCGATTGTGCCGCGCACCGTGCTGTCCATGAAGATTACCTCTCGAATGCTGATGGGTTGATAATCCCATGCGGCACAAGCGCTTCCTATGTCTTGCGATAGGTGATATGCCGGCCGTGCCTAATTAAATAAGGTGACGGCGGCCTTTTAGTTGGGAATGTCAAATGCTGGACGATCTGGACCGACGCCTTCTCGACATCCTGATCAAGGATTCGCGAACCTCGTTGAAGGAACTGGCCCAGCAGGTAGGACTGTCGTCGCCGAGCGTGGCGGAACGGCTGCGTCGGCTGGAGGATCGTGGCGTTATCAGGGCTTTCACCGTCGAGATCGACCCGCAAGCGCTCGGCTACTCGCTGCAGGCGATTGTTCGCATCCGGCCCTTGCCGGGCAAGCTGCATATCGTCCAGAAGCTGATCGAGGAGATCCCGGAGTTTGGCGAATGCGACAAGGTGACGGGCGACGACTGCTTTGTTGCCCGGCTGTTCGTGCGCTCGATCGGCGATCTCGACAAGCTTCTCGACCGTGTCGCCGACAAAGCCGAAACGAGCACAGCCATCATCAAGGCGCAGCCGATCCGGAGGCGCCCACCGCCGCTTGCCGCGACCGCCATCTCAAAACCGTAACAGGCCTCAGCACTCACGACGCATCGCATTGTGTGCACATTTGCGGTCGCGACGCGAAACTTTATCGGCTATTCCAGCGTCTATACGCTTTCCCTCCAACTGCTCCCCGCCGATGTCAGGTCTTCTGCTCGATCCCTGGTTCTATGCCGCCGCCATTCCAGCCGTCATCCTGGTCGGTCTGTCCAAGGGCGGCTTTGGCGGTGCGGTCGGTTTCATCGGGGTGCCGCTGATGGCGCTGGCCATGCCGCCGGTGCAGGCCGCCGCCGTCCTGCTGCCGATTCTATGCCTGATGGACATCGTCTCGGTGTGGACATGGTGGGGTGTCTATGACCGCAAGATGCTTACGGACATGATGCCGGGGGCGGTGATCGGCATCGGCCTCGGCTGGCTGACCGCGGCGCTGGTGACAGCGGAAATGGTGCGGCTGATCGTCGGCGCGGTGGCCATTCTCTTCGTGCTTCGCTGGGTCTATCTACAGATGCGGCACGGTGCGAGCCACTCAGCCGAGCCCAACCGCGCGGCTGCTGCATTCTGGGGGACGGTCGCCGGCTTCACCAGCTTTGTCGCCCATGTCGGCGGTCCGCCCTTTCAGGTCTATGCGCTGCCGATCCGGCTCGATCCGAAAGTGCTGTCGGGCACCGCTGCAATCTTCTTTGCCGCCACCAACGCATTGAAGCTCATCCCCTATTTTGCGCTGGGACAGTTCGATACCACCAACCTGACCGCGTCGGCGGTTCTGGTACCGCTGGCGCCGCTTTCGACCATCGCCGGCGCCTGGCTGGTCCGGCGGATGCGGCCGGAACTGTTCTACCCCTTCACCTACGCAACCGTGGCGGTAGTTGCGGTCAAGCTTCTGTGGGACGGGATTTCCGGCCTTCTCTAGATTGCCAGCCATGGAAGCTGCCGGCAGCCGAGCCGCCGGCAGCGTCACGGCAGATTTCAGGCGGCGCTCGGCACCAGCCGGCGCGTTCCGCCGAGGGCGAGGGCAATTCCGGTGGTCAGGACCAGCGCCATGCAGCCCAGGATAGTGACATCGTTCAGCGTCGGCTTCAGCACCATGTCGGCGATGATCACCAGCATCACCGAATAATCGACGCGTGCAGCGTTGAGGATGCGCTGGCCCTGGGCGAGGGCCGCCGGTGTCACGCCGTCCTTGGCGATCATCCCCGCCATGCGGTCGGCGGTCGGCTTGAAGATGAACATGCCGATGCAGAAAGTCGTCGCGTAGCCGGCAAGGCCGATCAAGATCCACAGGGCGGAGAAGCCGACCCAGAACCAGCACATGATGAGGCCGAAGGCGAGCGTCAGCATCGACATCGGCGCGAAGAACCTGTTGCCCAGCTCGCCAGTGGCGCGCATCGCCTGCAGCATGCCTTCAATGTTTCCGGCGCGGTTGGCGCGCACCGCAAGCACCATCAGCGTGAAGCCGCCGCCGACCCAGAGGATCGCCGAGAGGACATGCAGAAATTTGATGATCGAGTACCAATCCATGGTTCCCCTCCTTGGATATTTGACGACTGCGAGCGGCGCATATTTGCTCCATCTCGCGGCGAGGAGAGGGCGTTTAGCGCGGCGCCTGTTTCGGAACGATGTCGCGTGCGAGGCAGCTTTGTTTCGGTGTCCTAGAAGATACGGCCGTGACGGCATCGTTCAGCGATTGCGCCAGCGCGTCGTGCTGTTTCCTGCTATTCTGACAACGCCGGGAAGGGTGGGGCGCGATGCGGCATCGTCCAGAAACATTGCCGATGCAAATGAGCCGATGCCGGGACCCGGCGGCGGGTCGACCGCCTGAATTCAACCCATTCCCATGACGGGAACAGGCAAATCGGGGGATACTATGCAAAAGGTAGCACGAAATTTCTTCACACTGGCCGTCGTCTACGCACTGTTCGGGATGGCGCTCGGCCTTCAGATGGCGATCAGCCAAGACCACACGCAGATGCCGACCCACGCCCACATCATGGTGGCCGGATGGCTGATGTCGGCGGTGTTTGCCTTCTTCTACCATCTGTTTCCGGCAGTCGCGGAAAAGAGGCTTGCCACCGTCCATTTCTGGTTGACGGCAATCAGTGGCATCGGCCTGTTGATTGGCCTTTACATCATGCTTGCCGGCAACCCGGCGATCGAGCCGCTGGTGGCAACGTCCTCGATGGGTTTTTACGCGGGATTGCTGCTCTTTGCCTACATCGCACTGCCGGTGGTGTGGAAAGCCGAGCGGCTTCCTGAGGCGCAAAAGGGCTGAGTATTGTGCTGTTACGGCACAGGCGGGCGGCGCTTGATCAAAAAATATCCGCGCCATTAAGGCTTCATTAAGCTTTACAGGCGTTTACTATGTGCATCCAGTGATCTGGATTCTTACCGAGTGGTTGGAGCCACTTTGTTTGACGCCTCCCTGTTAAACTCCTGAGAGCCGCCTTATCCGCGGCTCTTTTTTTGCCCGCGATCCGGATTGCCGGTGCCTGCGCCGTCGTTAACCGTTTGTTAAACATGTGCTTGCCTTCACCGGCGGCGAAGCGCATTTTCAAGCCTCGGTCATATAGGGTGCAGGGCGTGACGGCGATGACGCCGATTCGGCCGGCTGTAGGGCAAGTGCAGGGCGTATCGATGAACGATCCTTCGAAGAGAAGCGCGCAAACCATCAAGCTGGCGGAGCGCCGGGTTTTCTCCCAATCCTTCAAGCCGCTCTACCAGGAAGGCATGGGCCTGGTCGAGCAGGCGGCCGAATATCTGGACGGCAAGGGCCGGGCCGAGGCGAAGAAACTGTCCAGGCTGGCGGCGACGCTCTATGCGGCCGAATCGATGCGGCTGACCACGAGGCTGATGCAGGTCGCCTCCTGGCTGCTTTTGCAGCGTGCGGCGAATTCCGGCGAGATGACCCGCGATCAGGTTGCTTCCGAAAAATCCAAGGTGCGTCTCGACACCGCTTCCGCCAACAACGATGCCGCAGGCTGGGTCGAACTGCCCAAGGATTTTCTTGACCTCGTCAACCGTTCGCTGCGCCTGCAGGCGCTGGTGCGCCGCATGGACGAGGAAATCTACGGCAGCGCCGTGGCCGAGGTCTCGCCATCCGGCCACCCCGTCAATCCGGTTTCCGATCAGATCACGCTGCTGAACACGGCTTTCGCCCGCGGCTGACAGGCTGCTTGATAATTCTACTCCGACGGACACCTGGCGCCGTTTTCTGCGCTTGCGTACAGCGCCGCGCGTCTGGCGACGCGCAAAGGACGCTGTAGCGCTTAGATTTTGCGCATGATCCTTTTCCGAAAATCGACTCCGATTGCACGGACCCAAATGTCCGCTCCGCTTCGGTACTCGAAACCACGCCATCTGCCTCGTCAGAGCGAATTCTCAAACAGCCTATGGGACGCTGTGGGAACCCTGTTTCTGGTTTGTTCACATTTCGCTGGCATCGCTGTCCGCCAAGGGTAGACTTGGCGAATGGGGGAAGCGATTCGCATCATCGGCATCGATCCGGGGCTGAGGCGTACCGGCTGGGGCATCGTCGAGAGCCTCGGCAATTCGCTGCGCTTCGTCGCCTCCGGTACCGTGCGTTCCGACGACAAGGCGGCGCTGGCGAGGCGCCTTTGCCAGTTGCATGATGGGCTCGCCGAAATCCTGCATGCCGCCATGCCGCACGAGGCGGCGGTCGAGCAGACTTTCGTCAACAAGGATGCGGCAGCGACGCTGAAGCTTGGCCAGGCGCGCGGCATCGCCATGCTGGTGCCGGCGCTGGCCGGCCTGGTCGTTGCCGAATATGCGCCAAACGCCGTCAAGAAGGCGGTGATCGGCGTCGGTCACGGCGACAAGAAGCAGATCCACATGATGGTCAAGGTGCTGATGCCGAAGGCGACTTTCGACACCGACGATGCCGCCGACGCCCTGGCCATTGCCATCTGCCACGCGCATCACCGGCACAGTGTTGCCTATAGGATGGCGCTGGCCGGATAAGTTTGTTCTTGACCTGTTCTCGGTTCGGCAATAAGTAATACCAACGAGGTATTACCATGCGCGTGACAAGCAAAGGCCAAGTGACGATCCCGAAGGAGATACGGGATCATTTGGGGATTGGGCCGGGCTCCGAGGTGGAGTTCGTGCCCACAGACGACGGCGCTCGTGTTGTTGCGGTCAACGAAAACATTTCCGAAGAAGAGGCCTCTCGCAAATTCAGCCAGCTGCTCGATCATATGGCCGGCACGTTGGACTTGGGAGGCATGACAACGGACGAGTATATGGAGTGGCTGAGGGGTCCACGTGAAGATCTCGACATTGATTGACACAAATGTTCTGATCGATGTTTGGGGTCCTGCCGGACAGGAGACGAAGTGGTCGGCGTCAGCGATCACAGCATGCCGGCGCGATGGTACACTCGTCATCAATACAATCGTCTGGTCCGAACTCGCGCCGCTGATAGCGACCGAGCCGGCACTCCGTAAAGCAGTCGAAACGCTTAAGATGGATCGCGAACTCTTGCCATGGGAAGCGGCATTCCTCGCCGGTGTAACGCATTCCCGCTATCGCCGCGCAGGCGGGCTCCGCGAACGAACGCTGCCGGATTTCTTTATTGGAGCCCACGCCGTCGTTTCTGGACATCGGTTGCTGACGCGCGATGCCGCGCGCTACCGCAGCTACTTTCCGGATCTCGACATCATGTCTCCGGAAAACTACCCATGAGGGCCTTGTATCCATGAGAGCCCCTGTACCATGAGGGCCTTGGCATGATCGGCAAGCTCAAAGGCACGCTGGACGAGATCGACGAGGATTTCTGCATCATCGACGTGCACGGCGTCGGCTATGTCGCCCACTGCTCGACGCGCACGCTGGCCGCCTTGCCGGCCCCCGGCGAGGCGGTGGTGCTGTTCATCGAGACCCATGTACGCGAGGATATGCTGCGGCTCTACGGATTCCAGTCGGTGCTGGAGCGCGAATGGTTCCGGCTGTTAATGAGCAATGTACAGGGCGTCGGCGCCAAGGTGGCGCTGGCTATTCTGTCGACGCTGGCGCCGGCCGATCTCGCCAATGCTATCGCGCTGCGTGATATTGCCATGGTCAGCCGCGCGCCGGGCGTCGGCAAGAAGGTGGCCGAGCGGATCGTCACCGAACTGAAGAACAAGGCGCCAGCCTATGCGGGCACTGCCTCCGGCACCATCGGCCTGAAGCAGGAACTCGGCGAAGGCGTCGCACCGGCGCCGATCACCGACGCCGTCTCGGCGCTGGTCAATCTCGGCTATTCGCGCGACATCGCCGCCAATGCGGTGGCGGCGGCGCTGAAAAGCGCCGGCGAGGATGCGGATGCATCGAAGCTGATCCGCTTCGGGCTGAAGGAACTGGCGCGGTGAGACTGTGCTTGTCCCGTTCCCTACGCTGTGCAAGGAAAGCGGCATGAGCCTTTCGCCACGCCTCATCGCTCCCGATAAGCGCGGCGAAGATGCCGAGCAAACCTTGCGGCCGCAGACGCTCGGCGATTTTGTCGGCCAGGCGGCGGTGCGGGCCAATCTCAGAGTGTTCATCGAGGCCGCCAAGGGCCGCAGCGAGGCACTCGACCATGTGCTGTTCGTCGGGCCGCCCGGCCTCGGCAAGACAACGCTGGCGCAGATCATGGCGCGCGAGCTCGGCGTCAATTTCCGCTCGACCTCCGGCCCGGTCATCGCCAAGGCCGGCGATCTCGCAGCACTGCTCACCAATCTCGAAGACCGCGACGTGCTGTTCATCGACGAGATCCACCGGCTCAACCCCGCGGTCGAGGAAATTCTCTATCCGGCGATGGAGGATTTCCAGCTCGACCTGATCATCGGCGAAGGGCCGGCGGCGCGCTCGGTCAAGATCGACCTAGCCCGTTTCACGCTCGTCGCCGCCACCACCCGGCTCGGTCTTCTGACCAATCCGCTGCGCGACCGCTTCGGCATCCCGGTCCGTCTCAATTTCTACTCCGTCGAGGAACTGGAGCAGATCGTGCGGCGCGGCGCCCGCATTCTTGGCATGCCGCTCGGCGACGACGGCGCGCTGGAGATCGCGCGACGCGCGCGTGGCACGCCGCGCATCGCCGGACGGCTGTTGCGCCGCGTGCGCGATTTTGCCTCCGTCGCCGGCGACGGTCATGTCGACCGGCAGATCGCCGACGAAGCGCTGACGCGGCTGGAGGTCGATGCGCTCGGCCTCGACGCGCTCGACCGCCGCTACCTCTCGATGATCGCGCGGAATTTTGGCGGCGGGCCGGTGGGCATCGAGACGATCGCGGCAGGGCTTTCCGAGCCGCGCGACGCCATCGAGGACATCATCGAGCCCTATCTGATCCAGCAGGGATTCATCCAGCGCACGCCGCGCGGCCGCGTGCTGACCGCCAATGCCTGGCGGCATCTCGGCCTCGATGCGCCGAAGGACTTGGCGCAGCAGCAGATCAGCCTGTTCCAGGAAGAGTAGCGTCCGCGCCGCGTTGCGGCTTCATTCCTGCGCAAATCTCCTAATCCTGGTCAGCTTGCCGGCGCATTTGCGGGCTCTAACGCTTCGCTGTGGGACCGTCCGTCCCACGAACGACGGAGCTGAGCGATGATCACCAGACGTGGCTTCCTGCGCCTCATCGGCGGCTCGTTCTTATCGGCCGTGTCGCTCAGCGCTTATGCGGTTGGCCTTGAGCCGATGGTGTTGACGCATGTAAAGCGCTATTCGCTGACGCCGCCAAACTGGCCTGCGGGATTGCGGCTTCGCGTCGTCGCTCTCGCCGATATCCATGCTTGCCGGCCATGGATGACGCCGGAGCGGATTAGGTCGCTTTCCGAACGGGCGAACAGCCTGCAGCTGGATCTGATTGTCCTGCTTGGCGACTATGCAGCCGGCACACGCCTGGTTTCGGACTGGGTGGGTTCCTCCGAATGGGCGCCGGCCTTGTCAGGACTGAAGGCGCCGCTCGGCGTGTGGTCAATCCTTGGCAATCACGACTGGTGGGAGGACCTTTCTGCGCAGAAAGCCGGGGTCGGCCCGACGGTGGCGCGCAGGGCGCTCGAAAGTGCCGGCATCCCGGTCCTGGAAAACGATGCGGTGCGCCTGGAAAAAGACGGGCATGGCTTCTGGGTCGCCGGACTTGCGGACCAACTTGCGCTGCGGCCGGGCAAGGCCTGGGGCCGCAGCAGATTCAAAGGACTGGACGACCTGCATGGCACGTTGGCAAAGGTGCGCGACAAGGCTCCTGTTATCCTGCTGGCGCATGAGCCGGACATATTCCCGAAGGTCCCGTCACGGGTATCGTTGACGCTTTCCGGTCATACCCATGGCGGACAGGTGCGGTTGTTCGGCTATTCTCCAGTCGTGCCATCCCGCTTCGGCAACCGTTTTGCCTATGGCCATGTCGTGGAGGAGAACCGGAACCTGATCGTCTCCGGAGGGCTCGGTTTCAGCATTCTGCCGGTGCGTTTTGGGATGCGCCCAGAGATTCTTTCGATCGAACTGGATTCAGCCTGAACCGCTTCAATGAAGTGACTTGATCGCGTCCATCACGTCCGGCTCGGCCTTGTCGCCGTCAAACGCGTCGACGATGCCGAAGGCGCCGCCATAGCTCCAGACCGACCATGCGAAGCCATGGGCTTCGGCGCGCCCGATCATGTCCCTGACATAGGCAGCACGGTATTCGGCCGGCATCACGTAGGGATTGCCGTATTCCTGGCGAATCATGCCGAATTCGCCGAGCGTGATGTTCTCCGGCTTGATGCCGTTGGCCTTTGCCCAGGCCTCGACCCTGGCGAACGGCGCATCCATCATCCCGAGTAGTTTCTCATTCGTGTCGATGCTCGCAACCTGCTCGTCGAGATAGGCGAGCAGGCCGCTCTGCCGCGCCCATGGCGCCTCGGCCTTGATCCTTGCGCGGATCGTATCGAGCGCAGCATCCAACTGGGCGCGCGGGACAGCGCTGAGCGGATAGGGCAGGCCGGTCACATAAAGAATGAAGTCGCCGGCCCAGGTCGCGCCCTGATGGGTCAGCAGGAACGGCTCGTAAGAGTGAAAGGTCCAGATGATATTGTCGTCCGGGATCGCCTTCGGATCGATCTTTGCCAGCGATGCCGCATTGGAATAGCAGGCGCCGGTCAGGATCAGGGTGAGCTTCGTGGCCGACGAACGCGCCGCCGCGAACAGTCTCTGCTGGCGCTCCGGCCAGAAGCTGGTGCCGTCGGCGTCGCAGTCGACGACCGGCTCGTTCATCGGCTCGAAGG
>NZ_RZSW01000172.1:0-11080 GCF_003997375.1 Mesorhizobium sp. M5C.F.Ca.IN.020.29.1.1
CGTCAGCGATTGTCAGCGGACTTAAATCCGCCGCGGACAATTCCGTATCGGTGCTGCTGTCGCCTCGTAATCAAGAAATCGCTGCCGGCCTGGCGCTTCGCTTTCCGGATGTCCGCGTTGCACCCGATAATCAGGCCGTCCTCGACAGTTGCGATACCATCATGCTGGCGGTTCGGCCGCAGATTGCGCATGACGTGCTTGCAGGATTGCAGTTTCGTCGGGACCATCACGTCGTCAGCTTGATCGCCATCCTGTCGCGCGAGGAAATAGCCGCCTTGATCGCTCCCGTGGAGCAGGTGACGAAAGCACTTCCCATGCCGATGATCGCTCACAGGCAGGGAGCGACAATCATCTGCCCGCCCGATCGGCGCGTGGCGGCGTTTTTCGGCCGACTGGGAAAGGTGATCGAGGTCGATGATCCGAGCGAGTTCGACGCGCTGAGCGTCGTTACCGCGACATTTGCCAGCTATTTCAAATATCTCGATACAATCCATGGATGGCTGACAGAGCATGGCGTCGCCGACGCGCGGGCGCACGACTACATCGCCACCATTTTCAAAGCGCTGGCAAACGCACCGAAAACAACGCCGGATATGGGCTTCATGGATCTGGCGCAAGACTATGCAACGCGCGGCGGCATCAACGAACAGGTTGTGCGCGAGCTCACGGCAGGGAATGTCTTCGATGCCTTCGCAGAAAGCCTGGATGGCGTGCATCGGCGCATCGCGGCAGGAGCAGCGCCGCGCATTGGCCCTCGATCGTGACGATGACAGTTGGTCCTGCCGTAATCCTTCACACCAACGCGCCGGCGGTGGCGATGAAGCTGTTGCGGGAAACGCATCCGGGGCTGTCGGTCTACCCTTGTGACAGCTACGCCGGCCTGGCCGCCCTGATAGAACAGACAAAAGCCGAGATCGTCTATTCGGTGCGCTTCGACGGTACGGCGCGTTTCCCGCGCTCCGCTCTCCTGGAGAGCCCGACGGTGAAATGGGTGTCGGTCGGCGGGTCGGGGACGGATCATCTGGGTCCCTGGGACCCCGAAAAGGTGACGGTGACGAATGCCGCCGGGGTCGCGGCCGACATGATGGCCGAATACGCGCTGGGGGCGATGCTGTCCTTCTCGCTCGGCCTTCGAAATTTCGCCAGGCATCAGCGCGCCCGGACTTGGATCACCGGGGCGGTCGAGCCGATCCAGGGCAAGACCTTGCTGCTGCTCGGCCTCGGCAGGACCGGGCAAGTATTGGCCCGGCGCGCCAAGGCCCTGGGACTGACGACGCTCGGCGTGCGTGCGCATCCCAGGGCAACCGCCGATGTCGACGAGGTTCACGGCATCGAGTCCTTGCCGGGGCTTTGGGGCCGGGCCGACTTCATCACCTGTTGCGTGCCGCTGCTGGAGGCGACGCGCGGGCTGATCGGCGCTGCGGCGTTTGCCGCGATGAAGCCGTCGGCGGTGCTCATCGACGTTTCGCGTGGCGGCGTCGTCGACGAGGCAGCACTCGTGGCTGCGCTCGACGGCGGCCGCATCAAAGGTGCCGCGCTCGATGTGTTTTCGACCGAGCCGCTGCCGGCGAATCACCCACTTTGGGGCTATGAGAACGTGATCGTCACGCCGCATTGCTCGTCGGTCTATGAAGGCTGGGAGGAGAAAGCGCTTGATATGTTCGCAGACAATCTCAGCCGCTATCGGCGCGGCGAAAAGCTGCTCGGCGTTGTCGATCCAATGCGCGGTTACTAGTTCCTCTGCACAGAGGATTTGGTTCTTTGACTGAGCCTGAAGGAGGCTGTGATGGTTGCCGCCGACCGATCTCCTCCTGCCAATCTCGAGCGTTTGCGATTAGCCATAAGCCACCACACCTTCGTCATCCCAGGGCGGAGCAAGGAGCGCAGCGACGCGGCGCAGACCCTGGGATCCATTCCGTTACCTCAGCCGAGGAATGCAACGGCTCAGAACGGTGCTTGCATCCGCAACGGTGCCAGCTACCCTTCCACCATGACCGGCTATGCCTATATGACCGCGAGCCAGAAGCGCGGCACGATCTACATCGGTGTCACCAACGATCTTGGCCGCCGCATGCCGGAGCACAAATCCGGCCAGGGCTCGCGCTTCACCAGCCGCTACGGTGTGCAGCGTCTGGTCTGGTACGAAGAATATTTCGACATTCGCGATGCCATCCAGCGCGAGAAGTCGCTGAAGCGCTGGCCACGCCAATGGAAGATCGAGCTGATCGAGAAGACCAGCCCTGAATGGTTTGAGCTTTTTCGCGGGACCGGGTGGTAGCCTTCGGCTCTGGTCCGCTGGAGCACTGCCGCCAGGGAACGGCATGGATCCCAGGGTCTGCGCCGCGTCGCTTCGCTCCTTGCTCCGCCCTGGGATGACGAAGGGAGGGATGTTTCAGCCAATCCTAGAGGTTTGCGATTTGCCACTGAAATTGGCTGAGAGGAATTGTCGACGGTCGCTGCCGATCGGCCCAACCTGTCAAATCACTGTGCAGAGGAACTAGCGATGAAGTCTCCCGACGGCGCCTCGATACAGGACGCCGATATCGCGATCATCGGCGGCGGCATTGCCGGGGCGAGTGCGGCCTATGAGCTGGCGGCGGTCTCGTCGGTCATCCTGCTCGAGCGGGAAAGCCATTGCGGTTACCATTCCACCGGCCGGTCGGCCGCGAGCTTTACCGAGAATTACGGCAACGCCGTCATCCGACGGCTGGCGATCGCCAGCCGGTCTTTTCTCGAAGCGCCGCCCGAGGGCTTTTGCGATCACCCCTTGATGTTTCCGCGTGGCATGCTGACCATCGCGCGCCAGGATCAGCTCGGCCGGCTTGAAGAAGAACTCGAAAGGGCCAGGCAATTCGTGCCGTCGATCCATCGGGTCAGCCCCGAACAGGCGTTGGCCCGCGTGCCCGCGCTGCGATCCGACTATGTCGCCGGTGCGTTCGTCGAACCGGACTGTCGCGAGATCGACGTCAACGAGCTTCATCAAGGTTTCCTGCGCAATGCGCGCAAGCGTGGCGGCCGGATCGTCATCAATGCAAGCGTCGACGCGATCGAGCGGCACAAGGGTCGCTGGATCCTGCAGACGAGCCAAGGGCTATTCGCCGCGCCGATCCTCGTCAATGCGGCCGGCGCCTGGGCGGACAGGATCGCCGGCCTGGCTGGAGTTGCGCCGATCGGCCTCGTGCCGAAGCGGCGCACCGCGTTCCATGTCGCGGCACCGGATGGCGTCGCCATTGCCGGCTGGCCGCTGGTCAACGATGTCGGCGAGGAATTCTACTTCAAGCCGGACGCCGGCCGGATTTTCGTCTCGCCGGCGGATGCGACCCCGAGCGAGCCGATGGACGTCTATCCCGACGATTTCGACGTCGCCGTCGGCGTCGATCGGCTGCAGCGGGCGACGACGATCGACGTGCGCCGGATAGAACATCAATGGGCGGGCCTGCGCAGTTTTGTCAGCGACGCCTCGCCGGTGGTCGGCTTCGACGCCGAGGCCGAAGGCTTCTTCTGGCTGGCGGGACAGGGCGGCTACGGCATCAAGACATCGCCGGCGCTGGCCAGGGCATGTCGCGATCTGATCCGCACCGGACGCTTGCCGGATGATCTGTTGCGTCAAGGCATCGAGCCGGGCGATCTTGCGCGTGGCCGGATCAGGGCGACATTCGCGCCGGAGGGAAAAGCACCGTGAGTGAGGGATGACCGCATGACGATCGAACGCTTCGAGAACGGACCACGCTTCTGCCGCGTGCTCAGCCACAATGGCATTGTCTATCATACCGCGCCGAGATCAAAAAGCTGACGGTCGATATAGATCACCTCGACGCGGCAATCCGGATCTTTGATCCGAACGCTGACACTTCCCCGATAAAGCAGTACGTGACCAAGCGCCGCGCCGAGAAAGGTTCGGTGAAACGCTTCCTGCTCAACACCGTGCGCGAGGCTACGGGACCGCTCACATCGCGCCAGATCACAGAGATGTGGGTGGCAGACCGTGGCCTTGTCGCGGACGAGGCGACCTACACGACGATAAGGAAGCGCATCGGCGCCTGCATAAAGGTCTGTGTCGGCCAAGGTCTGATTGAGGAGTGCGGCAAGACGGAAGACCACGACACCAACGGGCCGTATAAGCTGTGGAGACTGAAAGGAGCGACCAGTAGGCCGCCCCGATCCGTTTTCGCTTAAGCCGCCATCGGGAAGTCGGCGGGAAGTTCAGCCGCCGGCGGAATTTCGGGGAACTTGCGTCCCTTCATCCCATCGGCAATCCGGCCAAAGTTGAGGCCGGGGTAATAGCCCGAAATCCACGAATACGGGATTCGCTTCTGACGGGCCAACTTGATCACCGGGACCATATATCCGGTGTTACCTTGCGGTCTTGCATTGCCTTTTCCTTTCACGAAAAGGGTGCGACCGAATACCGGTTGACGTTGATTCGAAGATGAATCATTGTCGTTGCGTTCATGTGCGCCGATATTCGGCCACGGTTTATGATCCGGGACCATTTCCGGACCCAGCGTGGCACCGAGGCATTTGCGCCCCGGCACCTACCGCCCAGCGGCGGCTGCTGAAACTGACCAGGTCGGCAAACCTCGTCAGATCAGGAAGCGGTCATATGGGTTCCATCGCATCTCCAATGCTCGAATCGCCGGGGGAAACCCCGGCGACTTGAAGCATATTGAAAAAGGGCCGCCTGACACGGGCCTTCTGAGTTAGCTTCCGATTTTCTTCTCTTGATTATTCTACTTGGTGGTGAGAATAATCGCACGAAAGAATCGGAGAGCGTCCCATGGCTAACGTTCGCAGCCCAAACTACCCCGTTGTCGACTTGGCCGGTGCCCTCACCATGGCCCGAAAGCTCTATGAAAAAGACGGGCGGAACAAAGTGTCTAGATCGGCGCTGGCGGCGCACCTGGGGCACGATAGCCTTAGTGGACCTGCATTAGGGAAGATTGGCGCATTACGCGCTTACGGTCTCGTTGATGGCACCGGCGACGAGAACCGAATCACTGACGATGCACTTACCGCGCTCATGGCTCCGGAGGACTCTGTGGACAGAGTGGAGGCGCTGCGCCGGATGGCATTCCAACCAAGCCTGTTTCGGGAAATTGCAAAGGAGTTTCCGACGCCGCCGAGCGATAGCAATCTTCGCTATTGGCTTGCTAAACGGGGATTCTCACCGGACGGGGCCGCGAAAGCCGCAAAGACCTATCTTGCGACAATCGCGCTTGCGACCACTATGGAGAAGGGGTACCCTCACTCTCCAACCCTTATGGAGGATGAGATGATGCAGGCTCCGGAGCCATCACGTCCGATTCAGCGTCGAGCCGAGACAAGCGAGCCGCCGCTTAAGCCGGGGATGCGGCAGGAAATCATTGCATTGGACGAGGGGGACGTGACCATCACGTTCCCTGTAAATCTGTCGGCCGAGAGTTTTGAGGATCTAGAGGACCACTTGAAGCTTTTTGTTCGAAGAATGCAGCGCCGTGCGAACGCTAGAATTCTCGGCTTCGATGAGGGCCACGACCAGCATTAGGCGTTGCGGCCTGCCAGTAACCGCACCACTGATCCGACTTCGGCGCAATGCTGATGGCGCTGACGGCCATCGCATACTGAGTGCCGTTCGCTTCGCGGCGGCAATCTTCCCGCCATGCCATTTCGGCCGCATAAGAGCCGAGATAGTCGCCCGCGATGCGGTGGTGAATGCCGATCTCGGCCCGGCGGATGCGGGAGAAAAACGATTCTGCGGCATTGGTGCAAGGGCCGTCCTTGGAATAAGCCTCTTGGTGGTTGATGCGCTTTATCGGGAAGTAAGCCGCCAGCTTGTCCCAATGGGATGCTTCGTCCGCGCGTACGGTTGAACCGTGCTTCACGTTGGCCGCAACGAAGGCAACGCCGTCAGCCTCGATGCGCGCAACATGCGTGAGAGTGCGGCCATCGGTTTCGCGAGCAACGATAACCGACTGGCGCTTGCCGGTTTGATTGGCGGCAAGGCGGCGGTCTTTGCGGTCCGCCTTGTGGTTGGCCGGCTTCACGTAACCACCGAAATAGGTACCATCAACAGCGACGTTGCCAAACAGTGCGCCTTCGTTGCGGGCAAGCTTTATGGCTTCACGGACCTTGTGCAGCATCACAAAGGCCGTTTTGTAGTCAACCGAGAGGTCGCGGGAGAGTTGAAGGGCGCTGTAACCCTTTGCGCCGTTTATGAAGACGGCAATCGCGGCGAGGATATCGCGCACGGCCAGCTTGCGGCTGGCGAAGATCGTGCCAGAGGTAAGGCTGTACTGCTTGTAGCAAGCCTTGCACTTATAAACTTGACGGCTTTTCAGATCGTAGGAATCGCAGCCGCCGCACTCCGGGCAAACCGGATCGCCGTCCGTTTCGGACCAGCGTATCTTGCGGAATGCATTCCTGGCTTCCGCATCCGACATGCGCATGACCTTGACCAATGAGAGGGGTCTTGGCAGCGGTGAAAGGAGGAAATGCTGAGACATATCAAATCCGGTGATGTTGCACATCGTATATAGGACATTGAACCAGCACATGCAAGTGTATATATCATCGTTTGCGATGTTTTTTCTGGAGAAATGATGATGGCCGCCAATTCCCCGACCGCGCCTTATGAGGAACAGGCGAAAAACATACTGAAAGGCGAATTGAAGCGCCGGGGCATAACCTATGCCGCGCTAGCCGAGAGATTGAAGGAAAAGGGCGCACACGAAAGCGAGCGCAATCTGGCAAACAAGATAAGCCGGGGTAGCTTCACCGCCGCGTTCTTCATGATGTGCATGGACGTGATCGGAGTCCGACAGGTCAGCCTAGAGGCATGAGCGCAATCTTTTCTGAATGTGGGAAATATCGCTATCGGCTCGAACGGCACATTGGCGAGGGACCACCCTTGGGCTTTATTCTCCACAATCCAAGCACAGCCGGCGCGACTGCCGACGATGCAACGTCCCGACGCGGGATCGGATTTGCCCGAGACCTTGGTTACGGAAGGCTGATTTTCGTAAACCCTTGGGCCTGGGTTGCGACCAAGCCGCGCGAACTGTGGGGCGCTGAGGACGCTATTGGACCCGAAAACGACGCCCATATTCGGTCTGTCGTCGCGGAAGTTTCAAGAAATGGCGGTATGATCATCGCCGCGTGGGGCCGCATTAGTCCGCCCGCCGCGAAGCGGACACAGGCTAGGGCGAGGATCGCATCCTTAGTCCAACTGATTGAAGGCGTCGGCAGTCAACTTTATGCGCTTGGGGTAAATAAGGATCGATCTCCGAAACATCCCCTCTATGTGAAGACTGATGCGAAGCCTTTACCATGGTCAATTTATGGGGATTCCCATGCCCTTTAATTTGTGGAAAACCTCGCGTACACGGCCAAGCGGTGATTCGCAGCGGTATACAGGTCGAACGCTGGGTGGCGGGGACGGCCAAGGGGAGCTTTGCTGAGATGTTTACAGACGCAGACATGCTGCGCCTTCAGCAGGACCAGTACCGGCATGATGCGCGCAATCACACCGACATCCTCCACCTTACCAAAAATGACCGCCTAAAACACTATGGGCTGCATTTTGCGAAGTATGTTGGACGGCTGGCGCGCGGGTCGGCTGAGCCGATCTCCTATGACCGGACCATTGTGGATACGGTATTGGTGTCGCTTAGCGCCTCCAATACGATGCATCAGCACCTCGAAGCGCCGTCAGCCCTGACCAAGGAAGCCCAGCAAATCGATCCCTTGCGGACCTATGCCGATGCCGCCGGACGATTTGCGGACGCTTGCGAGAAGATCGACCATATGGAGGAATTCATTCCGATCGCTCGCAAGGCGAACGCGGACATAATGTCTTGGGCTCTCCAACAGGCGGCCGAGCGCAAGATCGATCTTGAAGGACAGCTACGGCAGCGGCGAGGGGAGCTACGTGGCAGACAATTCTACATCTCGGACTAGTGGGCCTGTCCGCTCTGGCGGTTTCTGGAGTGGCGAAAAGCTGCTCCAGAACAAGTCTGTCATAACGAATTTTGACGATAAGCAAGTCGACGCAAACGCATACAATTTGCGCATGGGTAACGTGCTCTTTAAGACGGCCGAGCTGTCTGGCGAGCACCAAGGCAAAAAATACCTTATCGATAAAGAGCCTTTTACTATACCAGCCGGGCAGTTTGCCTTCCTTCTTACCCGTGAAGAAGTTTGCATTCCCAATGATTCCATGGCGTTTATCTCCATGCGCACCCGGATCAAATATCAGGGCCTGATCAATGTATCAGGCTTTCACGTTGATCCAGGATATAAAGGTAAGCTCGTATACGCGGTCTACAATGCTAGTCCATCGCCCGTGCAGCTTTGCGAGGGTGACCCAGCCTTTAAGATATGGTTCTGCAGTCTGGATAGATCATCTGCACCCACATACGTTTTCAACAAGCCCGGCGTATACGATATCGACAATGAAATTGTTCGCGGAATGAGCCGCGAGATTAAATCTCTCCAAGCCATGAGCGAGAGGCTAAGAGAAGTCGAAAACAAAATTGACGTAAAATTTGCGGAACAAAAGCCTACAATCGACGGCCTAAAGATGGCGTGGGATACGATAACGCGGGGCGTCGTGATTTCCCTCCTCGTGCTGCTTGTAACAGCACTTTTCCCGGTAGTGCTCGGTGTGGGGGGTTATACGCGGGACTATGTGCTAAGTTGGCTTTCCAAACCTAGCGAACCACCCGCATCCCCTCCAGCCGTTCGGCCTGATCCAGGCCAACAGCCACAGAAGCCAGTAGAGCCCGGCGGTTAACACCATCATATCTCGGACGTAAACATCATATTTGGTGAGTTTGCTCCATAATAACGCAGTTTTGTCAGCGACGCCTCGCCGGTGGTCGGCTTCGACGCCGAGGCCGAGGGTTTTTTCTGGCTGGCGGGCCAGGGCGGCTACGGCATCAAGACATCGCCGGCGCTGGCCAGGGCATGTCGCGACCTGATCGGCACCGGCCGCTTGCCGGATGAGCTGTTGCGCCAAGGCATCGAGGCGGGCGATCTTGCGCCTGGCCGGATCAGGACGAAATCCGCGCGTAGGGAAAAAGCACCGTGAGCAAGGGATGACCGCATGACGATCGAACGCTTCGAGAATGGCCCACGCTTCTGCCGCGTGCTCAGCCACAATGGCATTGTCTATCTGGCCGGCATGACGGCCGACGATCTGTCGGGCGACACCACGCAGCAGACGCGCGACGTGCTCGCCAAGATCGACACCTATCTGGCGAAGGCCGGCAGCGACAAGTCCAGGATCCTGAGCGTCACGGTATGGCTGCGCGACATTGCCGATTTCGACAAGATGAACGCCGCCTGGGACGCCTGGATCGACAAAAGCGCCATGCCGGTGCGGGCAACGGTCGAGGCCCGGCTCGCCGGCGACGGCTACCGCGTCGAGATCATGGTGACCGCTGCCGCCTGAACTGCGATCTATTGGGGAGACGACGCCATGGCTCGAGACCTGACCATCGCGGTCTGCCAGACCGGCCCGATACAGAAAAGCGCGCAGCGCGCCGAAACGGTGGACCGGCTCGTCGCGCTTCTGGAAAGAGCGGCGGCCGCCGGCGCTGAAATCGCAGTGTTTCCCGAACTGGCGCTGACAACCTTCTTTCCGCGCTGGCGGATCGACGACCAGGCCGAGATCGAGGCGTTCTTCGAGCCTGCCATGCCGGGCCCGCAGACACAGCGCCTTTACGACGCCGCGGCGCGCTTAAAAATAGGCTTTGCGCTCGGCTATGCCGAGCTGACGCGCGACGACGGGGGCCGCTTCAACACGATGGATCTGGTCGGGCAGGACGGCAAGCTTGTCGGGCGCTATCGCAAAATCCATGTGCCGGGATCGAGTGAGCCGGAACCGGGCACGACCGTGCATCTCGAACGTCGTTATTTCGAGCCCGGCAATCTCGGTTTTCCGGTCTTCGTCTATCGCGGCGTGCGCGTCGGCATGGCCATCTGCAACGACCGACGCTGGCCGGAGACCTACCGCATGCTCTGTCTCAACGGCGCCGAAATTGTCCTGATCGGCTACAACACGCCGCTGCTGCTCGATGAGGCGCCGGCGCTGGCGCATCTGCGCATGTTCCACAATCACCTGCCGATGCAGGCCGGCGCCTATCAGAACACGGTCTGGGTCGCGGCAGCGGCCAAGGCCGGCGTCGAGGACGGCCAGGCCTTGATCGGCGGCTCCTGCATCATCGCCCCAACCGGCGAAATCGCGGCGCAGGCGATGTCGCTCGACGACGAGGTGATCGTCCATCGCGCCGATCTCGACCTGATCGCCGTCTGCCGCAAGGTGAATTTCGACTTCGCCAGATATCGCCGGCCCGACCAATATCGGCTGATCGCAGATCAGGTTTGAGGTGACAGCGTCGCTGGCCGTTCGCGTTCCGTTATTGCGTTACCATCACAGGACTTCGAAACTAGTTCCTCTGCACAGAGGACTTGGTTCTTAGACTGAGCCTGAAAGCGGCTGTGGACGGTCGTCGGCCGGCCTCCAGCCGCCATCTCTGACGCTGGCGATTGGGCATAAGTCACCACGACTTCGTCATCCCAGGGCGGAGCAAGGAGCGAAGCGACGCGGCGCAGACCCTGGGATCCATTCCGTTACCTCAGCCGAAGAATGCAGCGGCTCAGAACGGTGCTTGTATTCGCAACTGTGCTCGTTACCCTTCAGCCATGACCGGCTATGCCTATATGACCGCGAGCCAGAAGCGCGGCACGATCTACATCGGCGTCACCAACGACCTCGGCCGCCGCATGCCGGAGCACAAATCCGGCCAGGGCTCGCGCTTCACCAGCCGCTACGGCGTGCAGCGTCTGGTCTGGTACGAGGAACATTTCGACATTCGAGACGCTATCCAGCGTTAGAAGTCGCTGAAGCGTTGGCCGCGCCAATGGAAGATCGAGCTGATCGAGAAGACCAATCCGGAGTGGTTCGAGCTTTTTCGCGGAACGGGCTGGTAGCGTCCGGTTCTGGTCCGCTGCATTCTTCGGCTGATGTCACGGAATGGATCCCAGGGTCTGCGCCGCGTCGCTTCGCTCCTTGCTCCGCCCTGGGATGACGAAGTGGAGG
>NZ_RZSW01000173.1:0-11072 GCF_003997375.1 Mesorhizobium sp. M5C.F.Ca.IN.020.29.1.1
GCTGGGGGCGAAGCCTTGTCGGCCGGCGGCATCGGCGCGACCTGGATGTGCGGCGGAACCGGCTCCGGGGTTTCCTCGGTTGGCGAAAGGACTTCGGCGGGCCGTGTCGGCTCCAACTTTTGATCCGCCGCGGCATCTGCCCGATTTTCAGCTGGCGATGGCGCCTCGGCTGCCGCCGGCTCCGAGGTATCCTCGGATGCCACCGGCTCCGAAATGTCCTCGGATGCCGCCGGCTCCGGGGTGTCCTCGGTTGGCGAGAGGACTTCGGCGGGCCGCGTCGGCTCCAGGCTTTGATCCGCCGCTGCACCTGCCTGACTTTCAACTGGTGGCTGCGCTTCGGCTGCCGCCGGCTCTGAGCTTTCCGCGGATACCGCCGGCTCCGAGTCTTCCGCGGATACCGCCGGCTCCGAATCTTCCTCGGATGCCGCCCGCTCCGGGGTTTCTTCGGATGGTGAGAGGACTTCGGCGGGCCGTGCCGGCTCCAGCTTTTGATCCGCCTCGGCACCTGCCTGACTTTCGGCTGGCGGTGCAGTGGCTTCTGTTCGTGACTGCTCAGGTGGAACTGACTTTGCCGGTTCGTCGCCCGGCGAGCTTGCAGCGCTGTCCGTCGGGGCCGGTTTTGATGCTTTTGGCGACAAAAACGCTGTATCGCCGGCAGTCGGCGTGGAAGGCGTCATCAGGCCGCCCAGATAAACACCTGCACCCGACGCGACAGCCAATGTCGCCAAGGCAGCGATCGCGATCGATCGGGTCTTGGCCGACTTTGCAGGGACCTTTGGCAAGACCGCGCGAGCAGGACCGGCAACTGGCGAAGGCCTTGGCTCGGACAGAAGCGCCGGCCGGACATGCGGAACGAAGCGCTGCTCACCGGCAGCCGCCGGAGGCTGACTTGCCATATTAGGACCGGCAAGTTTGGGACCGGGAAGCTTGGGGCCAGGCGCGGCGGTTCCCCCGGTTCGCAGCGTCCGATCGCGCGGTGTGGTCGACGTTGGCGGCCTTGTCTCCTCGTCCGTGTCGTCACGTGTCGCCCTGGCGATATCCGCCATGCTGATCGGCCGTTCCTGTGGATCCGGCTGCAGCATGGCCTCAACAATTCCACGAAAATCGGCATCGATGTCGGATAGGTCCGGAACGCTTCGGCGTTTTTCCACGATCTCGTACTGGGAGCCGCCCATGTCGATCGGTTTTCCACGCAGAGCAGCGGCCAGCACCAGGCCCAGGCTGTAGATGTCGGATTGCTCGCTGACTTCGCCGCTGTACAGCCCGAGTTGCTCGGGAGAAACGTAGTTGTACTTTCCCGCGAACTTTCCGCCGATCAGCGTCTCGCCGCCGACGGTCGCCGACCGCGCAATACCAAAATCGATGATCTTTGCGCGATCGACCCGGCCTCCCGGCAGGATGATGTTGTCCGGGGAGAGGTCGCGGTGTATTGCTCCCGCCTGGTGCACGGCGCTCAAGCCGGAAGCCAGGCGATGGCACAGCTTGCGCACGTCTTCCGTCGGCATCGGGCCACGTCGCATAATATCGAACAGCGATTGGCCGTCGACGAATTCCATGGCGAGGTAGGGGCGACCAATGCCTGGGTCGATGGTGAAGACGTGATATCGCACGACCGCTTCGTGCGACAGGTGATTGAGGATCGATGCTTCCTTGCGGAACAGCGACAGGATCGTCTGATCGCGGGCGAACTCGGGCAATACGATCTTGATCGCGACGTGGTCGCCGGTCTGGATGTTGTGGCCACGGTAGACTTCGCCCATGCCACCGAATCCGATCCGCTCGTCCAGTTCATAGATGCCGCTGAGTTGCGTGCCTACGGCTGTTGTGGCCACGTCAGGCGATATCCGCGTCTTGTCGTCGGCGCTCATCAGCCTCAACCTTCCGCCCTGGAAGGACCGGGATAGGCCCCATTGCCCCCGTCTCCGATCTTGACGAGCACGATCGTGACATTGTCTGTTCCACCGCGGGCCAGCACCATTTGCAGCAGGTTTTCGCATGCCGCCTGAGGTGTCGCCGACACCGCCGCCGCCTCGATCTCGGCGTCTGTGACATGCGCTGTCAGCCCGTCGGTGCTCAGCACAAATATGTCGCCCGGCGTGATTTCGCCTTGCTGGAAATCGATCACGATCTCGTCGCTGACGCCGACCGCATGCGTGATAACGTTGCGGCGCGGCCAGGTGAGCGCCTCGGCTGCGCTGATCATGCCCTTGTCGAGAAGTTCCTGGACTTCGGTATGGTCTCTCGAAATCTGGGAGATCGAGCCGTTGCGGATCAGGTAGACGCGACTGTCGCCCGCCCACAGGCAGGCAAACCGCCCGTCCATAGCCAGCAGGGCGGCGACAGTGGAGCCAATGGTCACGCCGCGGGATTGCGATATCCTGCGTATTTCGGCGTTGGCCCGGCTCAGCCGGTCCTCGAAGCGCGCGCGAAGATCCGGTGCGGAGCTTGCAATACCAATCGTTGCCAGATGATCGACGATGCTGGCCGATGCGACTTCCCCGGCATCATGTCCACCCATTCCATCGGCCACCACCCACAGGCCGGTGTCCGGCTCGACCAGATAGCTGTCTTCGTTGAGCTCGCGGACACAGCCTCTGTGGCTGACGCCGAAGCTTTCAAAGGGGAGGGCGACATCGTTCACTTTGCCACCAAGCGCTTCTCAAGCGTCCTCTGCGGCGCACCGTCAGGCGCTCGCTCGCGCCAGTTTGCCACAGGCTCGAACGTTAGAGTATCGAAATCAACGTCCGCCCAGCTGTTGCCGATGGACAGCCGCACCCTATTGGAAAATTCAAAGGTCATCTCAAAACGCCTTTGGACAGCTGAACCCGGAAAGCGCAGGAAGGAAGAGAGGGATTTGGTCCGAACTGGCCTGGACCGTATAGGCGACATCGCGTCCGCCGATCACGAAGCGGGCTTGCGTGTTGCCGCCGGTGCTGGTGATCTCAGCCTTGTCCAGCAGGCGCTTCAGTGCCCACGGACCTTCGAACTTGATCGCGGATTCACGGCCCGGCATCTCCGGAATGAGGCTCAGGCTCGCCGACGCGGAAGCCATGCCGCTCGGCCAGGTCACCGTGCTTGGCGCGTTGCCGGCCTGGTTGCTTTGGACGATCTGGCCATCGACGTCGAGTATCGCCGTCTCGGCATCGCCATGCAGTGAAAACGGCGTAAAGGTGACACTGACCGACGGCACCGAACCACCTGAAGGAAAGAAGGCGTTGCGGATTTCCGCCGCCAACTGGAAGTTTTTCAAGGTCGACTTCGACAGGTCGCGCCCGAAACGCGCATCCTGCTTCCAGTTCCAGTCCTGGCCGGTCATGTCGATCAGCGATGCGAGATTCTGTGCGAAGAACCGGTCCATCAGTCCGCCTGGAGCGAACAGTTTTGCGAAATCCGCCATCGCAATATCCTCCGGGCCATCGCTGGCGAAGGGATAACGGCCCTCGACCATAGCCTCGCAGGCGCGCGTGACCATCTGGTCGAGCATCTGGTTCAAATTCGTCAGCGAGGTTTCTGCGACATTGCCATCAAGCTCGTCGGCGGTCGCAGTAACCATTCGGGCGAGTTGCTTGGGCAGACGCGAGACATTGGCGCGAAGGGTGGATATCTGCAGCTGCAGATTCATGTTGGCGCGTTCCGTTTGCGAAGGGACATCGGCCGCCAATTGCAGGCTTTGATGGATGTCGCGGAAATTCTGGGTCAGTGCATCGATTGGGCGGCGCCCAGTGGGACCGTTCACCAAGGCCTGAAATGATCTGAATTGCGCTTCGATGTTCGCCCCGGGGTTCTGGTTTTGCCCGCGAGCGGACCCCGTGCCGGCCCGGCTTTGCGATTTGCCGCTGGCGATTTGAATGCCGATGCGGGCCAATCCGCTGGCGATATCTGCAGCGTTTTGCGGCTCGGTTTGAAGCATGCCGGCTTCGGCCCCGGAGCCGGACTCTTCGCTGGGACCAGCGTCTCGCGTCAGCGCTGTTTCGTCGGCGATCGCGGTAAAAAGCTGGTCGATTGGCGAGCTTGGTGACGCGGCGGCGGAGAGCGCGATATAGTCCGGCTTGTCCTCCAGCATTGCCTTGAACTTCAGCTTTTCGAGAACGCCGTTCCACGCCGCGGCGAACTCCCTGCCATAGCGCTCGACAAGTTCGGGACCGAGTTTTGGCAACTCCTGGTCGATGCCGCCTTGCTCGGCGCCGCCGCCGAGAACCCACTGGTCATCGACAAGCATCTGCGCAATGCGCGAGAGTTGTCCGAGATAGAAGTCGTTGAAGCCGCTATAGGTGTAGATACCCGGAACGCGAAGACCTGACAGATCGCCGCCATCGACACGCTCGAACAACAGCTGCGCTTCCGGGCCGCCTTTGACGGACACGGAAAAATCATCCAGCGCTGCGGCGTAGACCGCCGACTTCACCAGGGCAGAGGCACGATCGGCAAGGCTCATGCGTCCGAGCGAGCGTTGAGCGGCTTCGACAAGTGGCTGGTTGAGTTCGAAAACCGGGTCATAGGCATCGTCCAGCGCAAGCATGGCCCGCAGATGCTTTTCGAGTTGCGCCCGTCCCTCGCGGTTGTTTTCACCCGGATACCGGTTCTGCTCCCAGTCCCGCCTCATCCAGGACACGATCAACTCGTCGCCGACCTTGGGCGCCTTGCCGCCAAGCATCATGTAGATCTTCAGCGGTTCGTAGAGCGAGGTGGGATCAGCCATCCTGGCCTGGATCGTCCGTTCGGCCTGAAGCAGCAGGCGCGAGCGGAACATGCGCTCCAGCGCTTGCCGGTAGGCTGCTTTTGATGCCGAAAGAAGTCTTTCCCGCTGACTGAGACCGAACGTCTCCTGGATCGGGGTCGGCAGGTCACTGGTGTCGAACCCGGCCGGCAGTTCGCGCAACTGGTCGAGCGGGCCGATGACGTTTTCAAGGTCGACGTCGGCGACGGTCGTGCTTTTGAGGAGCGGGTCCGCCGTCTCGCGATACTGGCTTGCAGCCTGCGTGGTGGAAGCGATCAGCGACCTGTTGGCCGTAAAGCTCAGGGCCAAGGTGCCCAGAGCCGCGGCAGCCATCAATGCTATTGCGCCAAGGCCGC
Organism: Mesorhizobium sp. M5C.F.Ca.IN.020.29.1.1; assembly: GCF_003997375.1. NCBI lineage: Bacteria > Pseudomonadati > Pseudomonadota > Alphaproteobacteria > Hyphomicrobiales > Phyllobacteriaceae > Mesorhizobium > Mesorhizobium sp. M5C.F.Ca.IN.020.29.1.1. Next base: position 5,074 of record NZ_RZSW01000173.1, read on the forward strand.
CATACCTGACGATCGCTGCGCGCCTTTCAGCCGATTTGTCGTATGAAACCCAGCCGGATTCCGCGAAAATGACGCCGGTCAGAAGATCATGCAGGAAGAAGCTCTTGCCGGTGCCGGAAAGATGGGCGCGAGAAGCGCTGCCGAAACTGCGGCCGATTGCGCCCAGCACCTGGTCGATCGGCGTGCCCTCCTGCGTGCCTGACGAAAAATACAGTCCACGCAGGCTGACATTCACCTGGCTGCGGGCCGGATCGAACAGGCTGGCGACGAAATCGGCAATACGGCCTTTCAGCGCGCCAAACTGGGCTGGAAAGCCAAAGATGGCTATGCGCGCGACCGGATCGGCCTCTTCCTGCAGGCGGTCGGCGATCTCCTCCGCCAGGCGCTTTGCCAATGCGTCGAATTCGGCCGGTGCCTCACCGGCCATGTTCTTGCTGCGATCGGCGGTCTGGAATGTCGCGCCCCACACTTTGCAGCGGCGCTGCTCGTCGAAGCCGCCAAAATAATCCATGAAACCGGAGACAAGGTCGGCCTTGGTGAAGAGCAGGTAGACCGGGAACTGGATTTTCAGTGTTTCGTGAATTTCGCGCAGACGGCTGCGTATTTCGACGACATGGCCGTCAAGCTGCCGACCATCGAGGCTGATGAGATCGGCAAGGCTGATGGCCAGTATAACCCCGTTGATCGGTTGCCGGGGGCGGTATCGCTTGAGCAGCGACAAGAAGGCGAGCCAGCTCTTCTTGTCGCTCTGCGCATTGGAATCCTGCGTGGTGTAGCGTCCGGCGGTGTCGATCAGCACCGCCTGATCGGTGAACCACCAGTCGCAGGATCGTGTGCCGCCAACGCCGGCCACCGGCTGGGCGTCGCCCGAACCGGCAAGCGGAAAGTTCAGACCCGAATTGACCAACGCCGTTGTCTTGCCGGCACCAGGTGGGCCGATGACGACGTACCAGGGAATCTCGTAGAGGAAATTGCGCTTGCCGCTCGACCGCTTGAGCGCAGCGATGGCCTCACTCATGCGAGCCTCGAGCACCTGCGAGTCGTCATCCCTGTCGTCGTTGCGGGCGACTATCGTCTCGAGCGCTTTTTGTGCCTTTCGCTTTTGCCAGAAACGGAGTCCATAGAAGAGCGTCACGATCGCAACGATCATGCCGATGATCGTCACGCGCAGCCAGACGGGTGCCAGCGGGCGCGTGTCGGCAAAGCGGATCAATGGTCCGGCAAACCAGACGGCTGCCGCGAAACCGGCCAACGCGATCGCGCTGAATATCCGCAGCAGCCAACGCGTCATAGGCGCTTCCAGATGGCCGTGCTCACAGCGTTTCCTCCTTGGGGATCATCAGGTCGACACGGCGATTCTGGGCGCGGCCTTCCGGCGTCGCATTGTCGGCGATCGGTTCGTCTTCGCCCTTGCCGTCGACCGTGATCCGGGAAGGCTTGCTGAACCGCGGCGCCATCATCGCTTCGACAGACTTCGCCCGGGCGATTGAAAGGTCGAAGTTGGATTTGAACGGGCTCGATTTTCGCGGCTTCACATTGTCTGTGTGGCCGACGATCATGATCGGTCCAGGCTCCGGTTCCAGTGCGGCGGCGATGTCTGCGGCGATCGGTCCAAACTCCGGATTTATCTCGGCCCCGCCGGACGGGAACAGCAGGACATTGTTGATCTCCACGATGATGAACCTGCCCTGCGTGCCGACGCTCAGCCCGCCGCGCGCGATAGTCTTGGCCAGTGCCGCATGGATGCGGTCGATCTGGGAACGGGTAGGGGCGACAGGCGGAGCGACTTTTACCGGCGCAGCCGACGGCGCCACGCTGGCGCGTTCGATGGCGATCGGCGTCGACGGATCGAGCGCCAGCAACCTGCCGGCAAGGGCATCGCCCTCGTTGGTAATGAAGACCCGCAATGCGAAGAACGCCGCCGTCAGCAGCGCCGACGCAGCCGCCGCAATCACCCAGAGCGGCAACCAGGCCGACGACTGTGGGTTGGACACCGCCAGGCTTTGCCAGTGCGGCGAGATGTCGTCGTCGGCGCGCGCCCTGAAGTAGCGAAGCGTCTCGTAGACGTCGCGTCGAACGCGTTCGAGATTGTTGTCCTCGCGCGCAAGGCCTCGATACTGGCCTTCGAACCCCAGCGACAGGCAGGCATGCATCAGTTCAAGCAAATCATAGTGTGCCTCCGGCGCGGCCAGTATCTTGTTCAGCGCTGCGTAGAAACCCGAGCCGGTGGGCACGACGTGAAAGAACTGTGACAGCATGCTGTGCTGCGCCCAGGCGTCTGGCTTGGGCCAAGGCAGGTTGCCGATGAGGTCGTCAGCGGTTTCGCAGAGAGCAAATTTTGCGATCCGTGCATCTTCTTCGGGAACACCGGCTTTCTCCATTGTCCGGTCGAATTTTTCGATCGCCTCGGCGACATGTTCCGCCAGCTGCTCCGCCTGTCTTTCGACAGCCATAAGCCTGAGCTGGCCAAACAGCATCAGCAAAGGCGCGGCCGCGGCGAGGAAAGGATTGGCTGCGGAATATCTGACGCTGTCCGTGGCCTGCAACAGGATGTCCTGCTGAATGCCCGGCGTCGCCGCAAAGGAGCCGGTTGCCGCCGCTGCGCCGGGGTCTGCATCCTGATAAATCACGGTTCCCGATGTCCAGCCCGGCGGTGCATGCCGACCGACACCCGGATCGAAAATCGTTGAATCCTTAACCTGCGAGGGACCGGGGTGCCCGCTGTCGGGAACGGGCCGCTGAGGAGCGGGCGCTGATTTTACAGCGCGGCGCGGTGCGCGAATGACGGTCTTGCCCGCTGGGCCGAAAGGATCGTCCTTCGAGCTCATCGCCAAACGTCCGTCCACACCTGGTTGCTGCGTGTGCGCCACAGGCGAGCAAAACGGTCCCTGGCCAGGCGCAGGAAATGCATACGCTGCTGGCGAGGGCAGTGTCTGGAGTAAGGTCGGCTATATCTTTCTATCCCGCCGTAACATGACATGTGCCGCAGACCCCAGGTCAATCAGCCTTACCCGCTGGCGAACTGTCGTAAGTGATCGTAAGCTTAGAAACGGTCGATTGGAACCAGATGCAGCGCTGCGAAAGGATTTTTCTTCGCCAACTCAACTACAGCGCCGCATCTTTGGGCACGCCAACGACGCCCTGATACATTCCAGTTGGTGCGTGATCCGTTCCGCAGCCGAAGCCAAGCGCAGCAAACCGATCCGATTTTCGGGGCATCTGCCAGGTTTCGGTCTACTTTTGCTTGTCGGCTTTGGCATAGGCTTCGCTGAAATAGGCGAGGAATATGTCCAGCATCCCGTTTTCGTGCGCTTCCTCCATGGTTCGCCATTTGGCGACGAAGGCGTCCCAGGCCAGGCCCTTCTTCGAGGTGAATGACGTCGGCGGGAGTTTTTTGCTGATCGCCTCGGGCGACAAATCGTCAAGCAGCCGGGAGAGCGCAGCTTGCATGGCTGCATAGGTGGCAAATTCGTGCGTCTTGAGATCGCGGAACGCGTCTTCGACACTGTGCCTGGCATCAAGGTAGCCGGATCTGCGCCGCGCAAACATGATTTCGAGTATTTCGTCGGTTCCCGGGACGAACTTTAGCGGATTGTTGTCGGCAGCGCTGATCATCGTCCGGTGTGTGCTCTTGGCCAGTATTTTGGCAGCCGCACGTGCTTTCAGCAGCAGGGCCAGTTCCTCGACAACCGTCCGCAGCACCGCGCCGATTTCGGCAGCCACTTCATGCGGATCACGCGATTGAAGCACTTCCGGCGCGATGCCGGCTGCGATCGCGATGTCCCGCAGCACCTCGTCTCTCGTCGAAGCGAGATGAGCGGGCGGCGAAGACGTCGACACCGGTGCTCTCTGCCCGGGCCGTTGCTCTACCGGCTCGAAGAAAGGCTGGTCTCCGAATTCCCGCGGCCGCCCGGTTGCGACAGGCATTTGCCGCTGCGTCGAACCGTGGCTGCTTCGAGGCTGGCCTGTCGCGGCGCGCTCGTCATCGATCGAAACCAGGACGACATAGCGGCCGATCAGCAACCGGTCGCCTTGACCGAGCCGGTGAGGGCCGGCCATGCGCTGGGTCGATCCGTTGATGAATGTGCCGTTGCGCGAGATGTCGTGCAGCCAGAACGCGCCTGCCTGGTAACGCACTTCGCAGTGTCTGGCGGAGATGAACTTGTCGGGGTCGGGCAAGGTCCAGTCACAGGCTTCGCGGCCGATTTCAAAGCTGCGATCGCGAGCGGAGTAGCCGGTCGACATACCGGCGGGCAGCGAGACGACATTGTTGATCTGCAGACTGATATACATTCAAAATCGCCGTCGATCCTGTCTGGAAACTCACCCAGGACACCCCATTATACCAGCAATTTCTGAGCGCGGCGGCACAGAAGCGTTCAAGTCGATGATTCCGCAGGCGAGCAGGCTGCAGTCGCCAACGGTCCCCTTTGGTCGGTGCAAGACATGTGCTAGGCTCAGGCAGAAACGAGCGGCGGGAGGGGGCACGACCCATGCCGAACGAACGTGCCACGGTTGTGCAGACGCCGGTTGGCGCTGACCTGTTGACCTTCACGCATCTTGTCGGGCGCGATGAGATCAGTCGTTGTTTGGCCTATACGGTCGGGTTCGTCAGCAACAGCCCCGATATCGATCCGCTGAAGATGCTGGGCGGTGCTGTTTCGGTCGAAGGTGAATCAGACCCGAAACGCTGGTTCAGCGGCCTTGTCTCCGAGTTTCGGCTGACCCGGATCGAGGACCGCCTGGCATACTACGAAGCCGTCGTCAGGCCATGGCTCTGGTTTCTCGGCAATACCACCGATTGCCGCATTTTCCAGAACATGAGCGTCATCGAAATCGTGGAGGAGGTTTTCTCGAAATACAGCACGGCAGAGTTCGAGAAGCGCCTGCAGGGGTCCTATCCGCAGCGCGAATATTGCGTCCAGTACGATGAGACCGATCTCGATTTCGTGCAGCGGCTGCTCGAGCACGAAGGCATCCTGTATTTCTTCGAGCATGACGAGGGCAAGCACACGCTTGTGCTCGCCGATGCCATGAACAAGCTCAAGCCGGCGCCCGGCTATGAAAAGGTGCCCTATCACTTTGAAGGGCAGGGCTCCCGGCGCGATGTCGAATACATCACCGAATGGATTCCGGGCAGTTCGGTGCGGCCGGGCGCCTATGTCCATACCGACTATGATTTCAAGAAGCCGGGCGCCGACCTGATGGCCAAATCCGCCCAGCCGTTCAGCCACAAGCAGGCCGCGGGCGAGAATTACCGCCAGCCCGGCGCGCATCTCGACGTCGGCCGCGGCGACAGCCTGGCCGCGATCCGGCGCGAGGAAATCCAGGCCGTGCACCAGCGCATTGCTGCAGTCGGCACCGTGCGCGGCCTGTATTCCGGGTGCACGTTCAAGCTGGACGGCTTCCCAAGGGAAGACCAGAACCAGGAATATCTGGTGGTCAGCGCCGAATACAGGCTGTTCGATCCCGGCTACAGAGCCCTTGCCGACGTCGAAAGCGAGAACTTCAAGGTGATCCTCGGCGTGGCGCCGACCGCCTTGGCCTATCGCCCGCCGCGGGTCACGACACGGCCGATCATGCGCGGACCGCAGACGGCGACGGTGGTCGGTCCGTCCGGCGAGGAAATATTCACCGACAAATATGCACGGGTGAAGGTGCAGTTCCACTGGGACCGTCTCGGCAAGAAGGACCAGAACAGTTCCTGCTTCGTGCGGGTCTCGCAGACCTGGGCCGGCAGCGGCTGGGGCTTCATCCAGATCCCGCGCATCGGCCAGGAGGTGATCGTCGACTTCATCGAAGGCGACCCGGATCTGCCGATCATCACCGGCCGCGTCTACAACGCCTCCCAAATGCCGCCCTACGGACTGCCGGGCAACGCCACGCAATCCGGCTGGAAATCCGACTCGTCGAAAGGCGGCGGCGGTTACAACGAACTGATGTTCGAGGACAAGGCCGGCTCCGAACTGGTCAATTTCCAGGCACAGAAGGACCACAAC
>NZ_RZSW01000174.1:0-11006 GCF_003997375.1 Mesorhizobium sp. M5C.F.Ca.IN.020.29.1.1
GTACGATCTTGTTACTCGGGTGCCGTCGATCGTCAGGTGCAGGACTAAATACTGGCCTGCACTGAAGCTGAACATGTGGCCAGAAGCGGCCGAAAACACGAATGTCCTGACATCGGACGTGTCATCGATGATGCGTCGGCAGCGCACGAATTGTCTTGCGCTCTCCGCCCATTGCCGTTGACGCATCGCCGGAGCGAAATCGGTGGTCGAAAAGGAAGCGTGCGCGTTCATCATTTGACTCTGCTTGACCTGGCCAGGATGGCAGCCGGGATGCTTTAAAAAAAGCGGCAGATATCCGCCTTTACAATCGGGTATTTCGATCTAACTTTCCATGGACATAACGGCCAGATGGAGCGCGCGAATCCCTCTGCGGATGATCGGCTCGTGCTTGCGGCGCGCCAAAATAGCGGTGTGAACGGGCTGCTGAAGCGCGGGCGCACCCTCGACCACAAAAGACGGCCGCTCGGCGGTATATCGCCGAGCGTCGTCACTGCGCATATAGCAAGTGCCACCCATGCGCCGCAGCATCGCTTCGGCGAGCGTTTCCGAGCCCATCGAAAGGCGGCCTATCGCCAATGCCGGTAGCGCCACGGCGTGGGCTTTTTCAAGCGCGACCGTGTAGCCTGGCCGGATATACGTATCCGGGTTGACCTCCGACAGGATCCTGGCAGACGTAGACACCATCACGTATTCTTCGACCATAAGAGGATCGTAGGAGATTTCAGGCAGGTATCGGGGCGCGTAGACCACAGCAATATCCAGGTTTCCCAAGCTCAAATCGGAAATCATCTGCGGCGAATAGTCGGATTCCACGTGAATTGACGATTTTGGCAGCACTTGGAACAACGTCTCCACCCAACCTGGCAATATCGAGCGCGTCATCCCGACCTGGGCAGCGACGCGCAAGGTGCCTTCGAACCGGTTAAATGCCCGCACGTCATGGCGGGCCTGTGACCATGTCGACAGCACGGCGCGCGCATAGGCTTCGAAACGCCGCCCCGCCGCGGTCGGTTCGGCGCCGGCTCGTCCTCGCAGGAAGAGCTCCGAACCGATGGCCTGCTCCAAGTTCCTGATGCGGGTGCTGACTGTTGACTGCGTTACGCCCAAACGATCCGCAGTGCGGTTGAAATTTCGCGACTCCATGATGTCGAGAAAGGTCTCGATGTGATCCAGCTGCATGTCACCTCGCAATCGAAAAATCCGATCGTATTACCCCAAATTACAAGCTTGATCAAATAATTCCCAAGGCCGAAGCTGCGGTTGAAGGAGCCGGCTAGGTTAGCCGGCCTGCTACGCCAGGGAGTTGGATAGGGGTGTTCATAGTCGATTGCGATTGTCACAATTACTGGTCGAGCGCGACGGTGCTCGAGCCCTACCTTTCCGGCGTCTGGAAAGACATGTTCATGGAAGGCGAGAAAACTGGTCCGAGAGGCGCCTTCCCGCACGGGCACCGTCCGTGGTTCCACCCGCAGGACTTCTCCCGCAAGGATGTCAGGCCAGAGACCGAAGCCGACAATTATCTCATCATGAAGGAAAAGCACCTCGACAAATGTAATGTCGGGGCCGCTATCCTCACCGGCGACGAGCCGATAGAGGCATCCACGCTGGCAAACCCCTATTACGCCAGTGCGCTGGTCAGCGCCTATAACGACTACCAAATCGCCGAGTGGCTTCCCAAAGACAGTCGCTTTATGGGTTCCATCATCATCGCGCCGCAGGATCCGAAGCTCGCAGCAGCCGAGATCCGCCGCCTCGGCAATCATCCCCGTATGGTCCAGGTTCTGGCCTCCCAAGGCTCGGTCAAACCCTACGGCGATCCGTTCTACCATCCCATTTTCGAGGCTTGCGCCGAAGCCGGGCTGCCATTCGCGATCCACCTGGGCGGCCATGGCGGCATCAACTGGAACGCGGTTGCGCCGGCTCCGACTACCTTTTTCTGGGAGACGCACGCTATTCTTCACATGTCGGCCTTGTCGCATGTGGCGAGCATGATCGCGCATGGCGTTTTCGAGAAATGGCCGGATTTGTATTTCGTGATCATCGAGTGCGGCGTGGCCTGGGTTCCGTCGGTATTGTGGCGCCTGGACGCAGACTACAAAGCGCTGCGCAAGGAAACGCCGTGGCTGAAGATGCTGCCCTCAGAGTATTGCCGGCGCAACATCCGCTTTTCCACGCAGCCGCTGGAGCAGCCCGCGAACATACAGCATCTCTGGTCCACTCTCGAAGCAATGGACGGGGAGAACACACTGATGTTTGCCTCCGACTACCCGCATTGGGATTATGACGATGCCAACACGCTGCACATCCCGCCCGCCTGGAAAAGCAAGATCATGGGAATGAATGCGCTCGAGGTCTATAAACGCATTCCCCGCACGCAAGCGGCGAATGCCGCGTGACGGGAGCAAACCATGGCTGAGAAGACATACATTTGCCGCGTCGACGAAATCGAGACCGGAACCCCCTACATCGTCAAGATCCGCAGCCTTTCAGTCGGGGTTTTCCGTATCGGAGATTCATTCCATGCCTTGCTGAACGTTTGTCCGCACCGCGGCGCTCCGCTTTGCGAGGGACCGCAATGCGGAACCACGGCACCGGTCGACCAAGCGCAATTCATCTACCACCGCGAGAACGAAATCGTGCGCTGCGCCTGGCACGGCTGGGAATTCGACATAAAGACCGGTGCCGCCCTAGTCGATCCGGGCGTGCGTGCCCGAACATTCCCTGTCACGGTGGAAGCTGGGGAAATCTATGTAACGGCGTAGGATTTGCGTCAAACCGCGGAAAATCGAAAGGAGGCAAATCGGCTGAATCCGCCAGATCTGCTCGGTAAATGCCAACAACAAGAATGCGGGAAATCCGCAATGGGAGGAAGCAGTGTCGGAATCTGAATATAAACTGCGCTTGGCGCAAGACCTGATCGGCCGCGGCAAGGTTTCGCGCCGTGATTTCATCCATCTAGGGCTGGCGGCAGGCCTGACGGTCGCCGCCGCCAATACGCTCTTCGTGAGCGTGGCGCGGGCCGCACCCAAGCAGGGCGGCTTCGCCAAGCTCGGCATGGCGCATGGCGCGACGACGGATTCGATCGATCCGGCCGGCTATCCCGATACCTTCACGCAAACCGCCTTTTCGGGTGCCATGTCCAACAGCCTGACCGAGGTCGACGCGAAAGGCAGCATCCAGCCGGATCTTGCCGAAAGCTTCGAGACCTCGGACGAGGCGACGACGTGGGTTTTCAAGCTGCGCAAAGGTGCGACCTTCCACAACGGCAAGGCCATCACCGCGGACGACGTGGTCGCCTCTATGCAATATCATATGGGAGCCGACACCAAATCGGCGGCGAAGTCGCTGCTCGAATCGGTGACCAACATCAAGGCAGACGGCCCGGAAACGATCGTTTTCACGCTAAACAGCGGGAATGCAGACTTTCCCTACATCATGAGCGACTATCACCTTGTCGTCATGCCTGCCAAGAACGGAAAAGCGGACTGGGAATCGGGCGTCCGGACCGGCGCCTTCGTGCTTGAGAACTTCCAGCCAGGCGTCTCGGCGAAGCTCAAGCGCAATCCCAATTACTTCAAGGCCGGCAAACCCTATTTGGACGAGGTGGAGTTTATCGCCATCACGGACCTCGCCGCGCGTATGGCCGCGCTGTCGACCGGCGAGGTTGATTATATCGGCCGCGCCGACCTGAAAACGCTCGGCATGCTGAAGCGCAAGCCAAATATCGATATCCTTGAGGTCACCGGCTACGGCCACTACACGCTGCCTATGAACGTGACGGTTGCCCCATTCGACAACCCCGATGTGCGCATGGCCCTGAAATGGGCGATCGACCGCGAGGAAATCGCGCAGAAGATCTTCCTTGGCCATGCAACCGTCGGGAATGACAACCCAATCGCACCGGCTATCAAGTTCGCCATCAATCCGGAGCCGCAGCACAAATTTGATCCTGAAAAGGCGCGCTTCCATCTGAAAAAAGCGGGAATGGAAAATCTCAAGGTCGACCTTTCCGTCGCCGACGCCGCTTTCGCCGGCGCCGTGGACGCAGCCGCCCTCATCCGCGAGACGGCGGCCCAATGCGGCATCGATGTCAATGTGGTGCGCGAGGCCGAGGACGCCTATTGGGACAATATCTGGCTCAAGAAACCGTGGTGCGCCTCCTATTGGAGCGGTCGCGCAACGGCCGACTGGATGTTCACGCAGGCCTACTCGGCCGATTCCAGCTGGAACGAGACGTTCTGGAAAAATCCCCGCTTCAACGAACTGCTGATTCAGGCACGCGCGGAGACCGACGAGGCCAAGCGCTCCGCGATGTATGCCGAAATGCAGCAGTTGACGCATGACGACGGCGGCGCCATCGTCCTGGTCTTCAACAATTTTGTCAGTGCCAAGTCCAAGAAACTGGCGCATGGCGAATTGGCGCCGAACTGGGAAAATGACGGACTGAAGATGGCCGAGCGCTGGTGGGAAGCCAACGCGTGACGTTCGCCAGGCGAACCGCCGACGGCGCGGGCGGTTCGCTCCTTTCAGGGGAAACGCTCGAAGGCACCGCCCATGAACCCGGTCGTTAGGACGGTTCTGCAGCGCCTGGGTCTCGGCCTGATCACGCTGTTCATCGTCTCCATCATCATCTTTTCGGCGATTGCCATGCTTCCGGGCGATTTCGCCAAGGCGATGCTCGGGCAATCGGCGACGCCGGAGACGGTCGCTGCGTTCCAGCGCGAGATCGGCATCGATCGTCCGCCGGTTGAGCGCTATTTCGCCTGGGTCGGACAGATCGTGCAGGGGGATTTCGGCTCTTCCTTCGCAAGCCGCACCGGCTACCGGCGCACGGTCGCCGAGATCATTGCGCCCCGGCTCTACAACACGATGTTCCTCGCCGTGATGACTGCCCTTATAGCGGTTCCACTCGCGCTGGGACTCGGCATTCTCGCCGCTCTCTACCGCAACAGCTGGTTCGACCGTGTGGTGAACACGGTGACGCTGACGACGATTTCATTCCCCGAATTCTTCGTCGCCTATATGCTGGCCTATCTCATCATCTCGCGCGACACGTTCATTGGAACCGAATTCGCACAGTCCCTGCCCGAGTGGCTCGCGGCTTCGATCAACTGGGTCCTGAACCTGGTTCCCAAATTTCCGACACTGGCGAACATCAGCGACCGAACGCCGTTATGGGAGCACGTCTGGCGCGCAGCGCTGCCGTCCATCACCCTCACGCTGGTGATTGTTGCCCATATGATGCGTATGACGCGCGCTGCGATTATCAACATGCTGGCAAGCCCCTATATCGACATGGCGCGGCTCAAGGGAATGTCGCCGATGGCAATCGTTCTCAGACACGCCCTGCCCAATGCCTGGGCGCCTATCGTCACGGTAATTGCCTTCAACCTCGCTTATCTCATCGTAGGCGTGGTCGTCGTCGAGGTGGTGTTCGTCTATCCCGGCATCGGCCAATTGATGGTCGATGCGGTGAAGTCCAGGGATGTTCCGGTCGTGCAAGCCTGCGCCTTGATTTTCGCGGCAACCTACATCCTGCTTAACCTGACCGCCGACATCATTTCCATCGCCACCAACCCGAGGCTTTTGCACCCGCGATGACCAGCACCGAACATGTCGTGGCGGTCCCGAGACAGAGGCGCACGCGCGCCTCCCGGGTAAAAACCGCACTCAAAAAGGCTCCATTCAGCGCCTGGTTCGGTGTCGTGGTCATCCTTGGTTATGTCTTCGTCGCGCTGTTAGCGCCCTGGATAGCGCCCTACGGAGAAACGCAGGTTTTCACCGAGGCTTTCGCGCCTTGGAGCCAGGAGTTCATCGTCGGGACTGACCAACTCGGTCGGGACGTGCTCACCCGGCTGATCTATGGCGCGCGCAATACAATCGGCATCGCCTTCGCGACTACGCTTCTGTCCTTCGCGGTGGGCGTCACGCTCGGATTGCTGGCCGCGATGTACCGGGGGTGGCTCGACCAGATTCTGTCGCGCGCGGTAGACGTGCTGATGTCGATCCCAAGCCTCATCTTCGCGCTGATGTTGCTGTCCATTTTCGGTTCCTCAGTCACCAACCTGATCCTCATCATCGCCCTGCTCGATTCGACCCGCGTATTCCGGCTGGCGCGTGCGGTCGGGCTGAATGTTGCCGTCATGGAATACGTCGAAGCCGCGCAACTGCGTGGCGAAGGGCCGAGATGGATTCTGACCAAGGAGATCCTGCCCAACGTGCTGCCGCCGCTGATCGCGGAATTCGGCCTGCGCTTCTGTTTCGTTTTCCTCACCATCGCCGCGCTCTCCTTTCTCGGCGTCGGCATCCAGCCGCCGACAGCCGACTGGGGTTCGATGGTGCGGGAAAACGCCACCCTCATCACCTATGGCGACATCACTCCGCTCTTGCCGGCAGGCGCGATCGCCCTTCTCACGGTCTCTGTGAATTTCGTTGTCGACTGGTTCCTGCACGCGACAAGCGGGTTGCGCGATGAAAAGTAAGGATTCTGGCCTACGCGAAAAGGGGACGAAACTCCTCAGCATTCGCGACCTTCACGTCGAAGGGTTTTCCGACGAGCGCTGGCACCCGATCGTTCGCGGTGTGAATCTCTCGCTAAGGCGCGGTGAAGTCCTCGGCCTCATAGGCGAGTCCGGCGCCGGAAAGTCCACTATTGGGCTTGCCGCGATGGGATATGCCAAGCCAGGTTGCCGAATTACGCAAGGGTCGATCCTGTTCGACGGGATCGACCTTCTCGCCATGAGCGAAACCGCGCGGCGGCGGCTCCGAGGCTCGCGCATCGCCTATGTCGCACAAAGCGCGGCCGCTTCCTTCAACCCGGCGCATCGGCTACTCGATCAGACGGTCGAAACAGTCGTGGCTCACGGGATCGCCAGTCGCGAGGCAGCGAATCGGGATGCCATCGAGCTTTACCGGCGTCTTCACCTGCCGGATCCGGACACCATCGGCTTCCGCTATCCTCACCAAGTCTCCGGAGGGCAGTTGCAGCGGGCGATGACGGCGATGGCGATGGCCTGCCGGCCCGACCTCATCATCTTCGACGAGCCGACGACGGCGCTTGACGTAACCACACAGGTCGAGGTCCTCGCCTCGATCCGCAAGATTGTCGAAGATTTCAACACTGCCGCGATTTACGTCACGCATGATCTGGCCGTCGTCGCGCAGATGGCGGACAGGATCATGGTTCTGCGCCATGGCCGTACTGTGGAGGAGGCCGAAACACGCCAGATGCTTGCGGCGCCGACTGAAGACTATACGAGGACGCTCTGGGCGGTGCGAAAGCTAGCCAAACCAGAAGTGCCGGCCGCGGACCATCTGCTCACGATCGACAACATCACCGCCGCCTACGCCGGGGCAGTCAAGGTTCTGCAGGATGTATCGATCAAGGTGCCGCGCGGACGGACGGTAGCGGTCGTCGGTGAATCTGGTTCCGGTAAATCGACGCTCGCCCGCGTCATAACCGGCCTGCTGCCGCCGGTCTCGGGCTCGATCTCATTTGCGGGACATCGTCTGCCAAAAACACTGAAGGAGAGGCCTAGAGACATTCTGCGCCGCATTCAGATGATCTACCAGATGCCTGACAACGCGCTCAATCCGCGTCAGACCGTCGAGGAAGTCATCTCCCGGCCGCTCGAGTTCTATCTCGGCCTCAAAGGGGCGGCGTGCGACCGCCGCGTTGGCGAACTCATGCACATGATCGAGATGGACGAAAGCTTCCTCGACCGTCTGCCGGGCGAACTTTCGGGCGGTCAGAAGCAGCGCATCTGCATTGCCCGGGCGCTAGCTGCTAATCCGGAGCTCATCATCTGTGACGAGGTGACCTCGGCCCTCGACCAGATCGTACAGGAAGAGATCCTGAAGCTCCTTATGCGGCTGCAACAAGAATTCGGAGTCAGCTACATTTTCATCACGCACGACATCGCAACGGTGCGGGCAATCGCCGACGAAATTGTCGTCATGCACCAAGGCAAAGTCGTCGAGCAGGGGCTCAAGACCGAAATCCTGACGCCGCCGCATGCTCCGTATACCGAACTGCTTCTCTCCTCGGTGCCGGAGGTGGATCCAGACTGGCTGACGAAGCTGCTGGAAACCCGGGAGCGCAAGCGGGTCGGCGCGGCGAACTGAATCCCAACGTATTGACCGCTTGAGACTCCGGCTCCAGTTCTCGCCTGAACGTCCGATATTGAGGGGTGGCGGGAATCACCGGTTATGCCGCAACCGCGACGTCCAGAATGGTTGCAACAATGTCTGCTTTCAGGCAGTAGCAACGGTCACCTCGACGGCCGATATTAGGCGGATAGTGTTGAAAAAGTCTTGGCTCGGGAGGGCATGCCCCTGAAGTAGAAAGACATTTCTCGCCGGGCGCACTGCTAGAATCAAGATTCAAAGGCAGTTCATTTGCGGAACGAAATTCTATCCGCGCGGCCCTACGGCCTCGGTCGCGGACTTCTTCAACACTATTAGGCGCATAGCAGTCGTTCACCAAAGTTGGCAAGAACGACTGCAACGGGTTGAAGGCAGATCTTGGTGGCGATCTACCTGAGTTTATTTCGCGAAGATGGTTCGCTCATCTAGGAAACGGCCCGTATTCCGAGGCCATGTCGATCGGCTGAATCAATTCCTCTCCGCCCTTATTCTTGCTCAAATTCACCTGCCGATCGACTCTGTTGAATTGCAGTTGGCCACCGAGATCGCGCCCTGAGCAGGTCCTTGGCCGCTGAGGCCGGCGTCGCCGGATCCAGCCAGGCGTCATAGGCGGCGGGATCGAGAATTATCGGCTGCCGATCGTGGAGGTTGGCCATCGAAGGCTGCCCTGTCCGTCGGGCAACCAGCACCAGAGATAGCCCCGCGCCGTCATATTCACCGTCACCGGCGATCAATCACCGGCATCGGTCCGCGCCACTGACGTTCACTCTGCGATCCGGGTGTTCTGCAACCGAATCGTCACGCCGCCAAGCGAGCAAAGAGCGAGTGTCCGACACAAGCCGCGAGACCCGCCTGATGCGTGCAACACCTTGATCTAAGCGCAATTTGCCTCATTCAAACAGACGAGGACAGTAGCCCGGCCTGATTCTACGTTAGGAGGTCGTCCTGTGAACTCGTCCTGGAGCAATTATTGCACGTTATGCGGAAACAGAAGCAAGCTCGTGAATCTTCATGCAGACACTGTTGGAGTTCATGCGGTCGCATCCCGTAGGGGGCACGTTGTCGAAGAACGGCTGGGGGAACAACGATTTTTTCGGTGCTACCGCAAAAATCTACAAACCCCATTCGGTTATTTCCCGCCAGGATGACCACAACGATGGGATATTTGTCGTAAAATCGGGTTGGGCCATCCTTTACCACGGACTGCCGGACGGAGAACGGCAGATCATCGACACCCCTCTCAGGGGAGACATTGTCGGGTTCCGTGGTGTGGACGGACCCCGTCTAGCGTCGCTGGCGTCCATAACCGAACTAGCAGTTTATGAAATTTCCAGTAAGGAACTGCTCAAGGCCATTTTGTCCCAAGGCCACCTCGGGAAGAAGATCGCCTGCTCCCTGGCCCGCTTGAACGCCATCCTTGCCGAACATCTTATGAATACCGGGCGGCGGAACGCGATGAGGCGCACTGCCCATTTCCTGCTCGAGTTGGAGGAGAGGCTCTCCATGGTTGGGCTGTCGGCCCATGGGAGATATGAGTGCCCTCTTACCCAATATGAACTGGCCGACATCCTCGGAATGACCGCCGTTCACGTCAACCGAACGTTAAGGGAACTCCGCAAGGCTGATCTCGTTTCTTTCAAGTCAGGCTATGTAGAGGTGATCAACCGCAGGAAGCTGGTCGAAACAGCCGGATTCGACAGCGAGTATCTCAGATATCTCTGAGCGGCAGCATATCGACCATCAGCAAATTCTCCGCTGAAGACACCGTCCGGCGTCGCCGGAACAGTTCCACAAGACATTTCCGGGGACACCTGGCGGGGCTTGGTATGTCTCAACGACGGCAGCCGCATCCGGCTCGAGGCGGTCGAAGGTTGGGCTCAGCGGAACTCAACCCATTCAAAATCGAGAGAAACGAGATCATCACGCTCGACGGCGACACGGCCAACCGCGCGAGGTCGGCGTGCTGCCTACGGCAGATCCATCGGGTGTGCTCAAACTAAAGCGTTGCGCCACGGATATCACTGCTGCGCCCTGACTATGCCAACAGCACCTTCAGGAATTCTGGTCTACCTCTGCAATCGCGGCAGGCACTAGCCGATCCACGTTCGGGTGTCGGCTGGGCTGAAGATGGCTAAGTGGGTCCCATGCCTGCGTCTTAAGGCAGAATGCAGCGCCTTGGGGCCAGCCTGGCGTCGGTTTCCTTGAAAATTACGAAAAAAGCAACCTATGTTAGAGACTACTTATAAATAAACCGTACACTCACCCGAGCTGGTCTCGCTGAGGAGTCGGAGAACTGAAAACGGCTCAAATGGGGTAATCGAGCCTCAAGCTTTCACAGGGCCTGGTTATCAAACCTGCAATGCTAGTGAATGAAGAAACTACATCGCAAGGTGGCTTGGTATGGGAAAGAGTGGGTATTCCACGGCACGGCTGCATAACTACACTTCGGCCAATCGGTCAGGGGTTCCGTCCAGCGGAAGCGTTCACGGACAGAGGGAATACCTCCTCATCCTGGACGGAAGGGCCCTAGACCGCGAGTGTCTCGCATCGGCTCTCGTGGACCACGAACTCGGCATGGGGGTCGCCGCCCTGAGTTCGATCGATGAATGGCGCGTAAAGAAGGGCTCGGCCCCTCCCCTGGCAGCCATACTCTTCAATCTTGGCGGACGGAAGGTCACCGATCATGGCATCGCAGACGAGATCAGGCACATTTCCTCCGAGTTCAAATCAATCCCTGTGGTCATCCTGGCCGACACCGAAGACCTTGTACAGATACTGACCGCTCTCGAATGCGGTGCACGCGGCTACATTCCGACCTCGGTCGGAATCGATGTCTGCGTCGAGGCTATAAACCTTGCGGC
>NZ_RZSW01000175.1:0-10975 GCF_003997375.1 Mesorhizobium sp. M5C.F.Ca.IN.020.29.1.1
GGGGTGCGCAGCGTCGAGGACCTCGCCGCGCGAGCCCATCTGAGTTTCGCCAATACGTCGCGCCATCTGCAGATCCTGCGGCGGGCGCGGCTCGTCGAGACGCAGCGCCGCGGCAAGCACGTGCTCTATAGTCTTGCCGGCGATGCAGAGGTGGTGGCGCTGATCAAGGCGCTCGGCCGGGTCGGCGAGCGAAACGTGGCCGAAATCGGCCGCGTCATGGTCGACTATTTCCGCGCTCGCGATGCGATGGAACCGGTGTCGCGAGACGACCTCGTCTCGAGGCTGCATGACGGCATGGTCACGGTTCTCGACGTGCGCCCCGAGGATGAATTTGGGGTTGGGCATCTTCCAGGCGCCCTCAACATCCCGCTGGCCGAGCTGGAGCGTCGCTTGGGCGAGCTACCGGCGGATCGGGAAGTGATCGCCTATTGCCGCGGCCCTTATTGCGTTCTGTCGTTCGAAGCGGTCGCCGCCTTGCGGGAGCGGGGCTACCTCGTCCGTCGACTCGAGGACGGCTATCCCGAATGGAAGGCCGCCGGCCTACCGGTCGAAACGGCAGCCTGAAACAGAACGCGCGGAGCTGTCAGAGCGTCGTTGGTCTGGCGTGGACTTTCAGCGGCGAGTCAGCGGGCCAGCGCGGCCGCCTGCTCTAGGCTGATACCCCGGGCGAGCGGGTCAGCGTGCCGGTGCGCGAGCCGCCATTCGGATCCTTCGCGGCGATAGACCAAGGTGACGCGCAGCGGCCAGTCCTGGGCCGGCAGACCGCCGACTTCGCCATGGGCGCGCTCGATGAGCGCGAGAACCACCATGTCGGCCGCGGCATAGGCTTGGACCAGCTCTTGTTCCAGCGTGCCGTTCTTGAAGAAACGCCCCATTGCCTCCCAGCGTTCGCTTGTCATCTCCACGCCGCGTGTCGGCTTTCCGCCGAAAGGCGACATAAGCGTGAAGTCATCGGTGAGCGCAATCAACGCACGGTATCGGGCGATGTCGCCGCGCATCAGCGCCGCGTTGGCTTCGGCGGTCTGCCTGATGAGCGTCGCAATCTCCTCGTCGGCGATGGAGACCTGATGGGCAACGGCAGAGTCGCTCGTAGCTTTCGTGATCCCAAGCGACGCGAGACCGGCGCCCGCTGCAGCGAGTGCTGAACGTCGTGAAACTGGCATGAGAATTTCTCCTATGTTTGTACCTATCCGCAGGCGCAGGCCGCTGGCATCGGTCGAGCCGATGCGATCTCACATCTTTCGACCGGCCGGCATTTTCCGTCAGGGCTTCAAAAGACTGTGCAGCGGCTGGAAGGACAGCTTCGGCCGGATGCCATCCGGTAGGTTCGGCGCGATATGAGCAGCGAAGAAGCGCGTCGCGTCTTCCTGGGAGTTCCACACCTCGACGATCCGCCAGCCGGCTGCCACCGGGTGCGACACGTGCATGATGAAGCCCGGCGCCTGCCTCAAAGCGCCACCCACGAGGGCGAGCATGCCATCATACCCTTGCGGCGACTGTCCCCCGACCTCGGAAATCGTCATCACCGACATGGCTGTTTTCCCGCTGCGTTCGTCCGAGCGATGCACCGCTCAACCGGCAGAATTGCATGTTGATCTTGATGAAGCCAATGATATGATTTCAGCAACATGCTGAACGGAATTGATCTTTCACGCGCCGATCTCAATCTCCTCGTCCTCTTCGAGGCCGTGCTCGAAGAGCACCACGTGGGCCGGGCTGCGGACCGGCTTAATCTGACTCCATCGGCTGTTAGTCACGGGCTCGGCCGGTTGCGCCGGCTCCTCAATGATCCGCTATTCCTAAGAACACCCAAGGGCGTCGTGCCGACGGCGCGTGCGACGGAACTGGCCGCACCGATCGCCGATATTCTGGCGCGCGTGCGCAGCGTCATGGCGACTGCCGCACCCTTCAACCCCTCCACCGCGGTGCGCCGGTTCGCAATCGGCGCGCCGGACGGTGTCTCAGCCGTGATCCTGCGCCCGCTTCTCGCAAACTCAGCCGGATTGCGCCACGCCTCGAAATCGGCGTGCGTCAGCTCTTGCCCTCTCCGGCCCGCGTGTGGCGAAGCGCGATTGTCGATCTCGAGGCGCACGCCATCGATATCGCGATCATTCCGTCTGATAACATCCCGCCTCGCTTCGAAAAGCGCTGCATCTACGAAGAAGACTTTGTAATTGCCATGCGCCTTGGACATCCGTTCGCGCGTGATCCGACCCTGGAGCGATACTGCGACATGCAGCATCTGGTGGTCTCGCACAGTGGCGATCCTTATGGCTTCGTGGATGAACAGCTGGCCAAGCAAGGCCGGGCACGACGGATCGCGTTGACTGTTCCCAACTTCATGTTCGCGCTTGCGGTCATCGCCGAGACCGATCTCATTTCGGCCCTGCCGCGGCGGTTCGTTACCATGCATGCGGCGCGTTTCGGCGTCCTGAGCCTCGATGCCCCGTTGCCGTTGCCCGGCTTCCGGCTCAACGCCGTCGCTCCCAAGGTCGCAATGATGGATGCGGGTGTGGCATGGCTTTTCGATCTGCTTGCAGGAGTGGAGCCTACTGCGCAAAAGCACCACAGCGGCCTGCCCGCACTAAGACGGTAATCATAGCTCGGAAAGCTTCGTCGGCTGCCATGGCGGGTGTGCTGTAGGGTAGATTTAATGCCGCGCAGCGTTGATTAAACTGACAACTACGTTTCCGCTGGAGCGCTACTCGCTCGGAGTTGGGAAATGCTTTTCAAGCCAAATTCGCCACCTTGGCTCCTCCCGTTTTGCAACGCTCGCTGCATCGTCGCCAAAGAGGAAAAACCGCACGGAAAGGAATGTCATCCCGCCCATCGGCAAGGCGAAGAGGTGCGCGAAGCCCGGCGCGGGCTGGTCCAGCCGGACCACCAACTCGGGATGGTCCTGCGGCCCTGTTCGTTCGACGACACCCTCGAATGCCCGCGTGTCCGAAGCCACGCGCCGTTGTTCAATCGCATTCGCCAGGCCCAAGGGTTCAACCAGCTTTCGCCATGCATCGGCTGAAGCTTGAGAGGACGGGACCAAGAGCTGAAAAGCCGAGCCGTGCTGCCCGGGAAAGTGCGTGAGGTAGAGGCGGAGCAGGCGGAAGAAGGCGATCCATCCGTAGCTGTGGCCTTCGAACTGATCATCCCAATCATCAGAAGTCGCGAACCACCGATGGACAACGCGAACGGTGCAAAGCCCGCCGGACTTCGCCTCGACGGTCCATTCCGTCGCTACCGTTCCCGACTGACCCGGTGCTTCTGCGACAAACCGCTTGGGCGGCTCCCAAGCCGTGATGGTGGCGACCGAATCCATGCTTCTATCGGCAGCGAAATGCGAAACGCTGGTTCCTCCGATGCGGCCTTCGAGTTCGCTCGGCACGAACCATTGAGATATTCCAGGTCCCGTTGCGATCGCGTTCCAGACGTGCTCCGGTGTACCGGGGACATCCACTTGCGCCTCGACCGAGCGATTGCCGGCAGAATCTTTTTTTACTGGCATTGAACGTCCTTTCCTTGCGGATTGGAAGGTGAAGGATGCGCGGTCACGACAAGGCGATGGGACCGCCCCTGCGGTGCCGTTTCGTCGTGATAGCGTGCCGCCAGCGTGGTGATGGCCTCAGCCAGTTCACGCGTGAACGTGGCGCGGTCGGCGGCGGAGCGGAAGCGGATTTCGGTGTCGATCGCCAAGGTCGCCAAGCGCTTGCCGGCATCCGTGGCGGCGCGCTGGAGGGCCCCGATCTCCCGCACCAGCCGAGCGCCGAGCGCGATGAGGTAGCTTGCCGACAAGCGGTCGGCGGTGCGGTCCGGATCGGCGCCGACCGGACCCAGTGCGCTCGTCGAGACGACATAGCTTGTGGCGCTCGCCACCATGAGCCGCTCGGTCAAGCCACCCCACTTGCGCGTGTCTGCAACTTGGACAAGCCCGTGCTCCTCCAGAGCATGCAGGTGGTAATTGATTTTCTGCCGCTTGAGACCGAGGCGTGTGGCGAGGGCAGCGGCCGAGGCGGGCTCCCGCAGTTCCGAGAGGAGCTGACTCCGAACCGGCTCCAACGCGGCGGCGGCCGCGCTTGGCCGATCTATGACCTCGATATCGAGCATGCAGCCCTCATATTGACAAGCTTTCCTGTCAATGCCGTTGACGATTATATTTGTCAAGAGCGAAAGGACCGCTTCGTTCCAATAAGAGGGCGGCAAGGGTGGGCGAGGGCCGCTAGACGACGCGTCCCCGCCCGCAGCGGGGCAATTGCAATGACAGTGCCGTTCGTTGTAGCCATTCCGACCGCTTGATTTTAGAGGAGATGCAGCATGGACCGATTCACTGGCGGTTGCCTGTGCGGCAACGTCCGAATTGTGGTGTCGGGACTCCCATACCGGGTCGGCATTTGTCATTGTCTCGACTGCCGCAAGCATCATGGGGCCCTTTTCCACGCTTCCGCGGTGTTCCCCCAGGATGCGGTGACGGTCGAAGGCGAGACGCGCGACTACGCCGGGCGGTTTTTCTGTCCCCGCTGCGGCTCTACAATTTTCGGTCGCACCGCAGACGAAATCGAAGTGAACCTGGGATCCCTGGATGCCCCTGACCAACTGATGCCGACCTACGAAAGCTGGATCATCCGTCGCGAGTCCTGGTTGCCGCCGTTTCCGCTCACGAGACGATACGAGCGTGATCGTGACGCCACGAGTCGCTTTGAGGAATAGGTCCCACGAACAGTGCGAAAGCCTAGGAGGCCACGCCGGCGCGTCACTCCGGAAGACCGGCCTTGCGGAAGCCATCAACGAAATGTTCGAGCGTCGCGGCATCGCGGAATGGCTCCGTCGTGGCCCAGTGGCGGGTGGTGAAATGCGGGTTGCCGACGAGGACAGTTCGACCTCTGCGCGCGCCTCGTCGAGCCGGCCCAATTGGGCAAGGCTTGCCGCCAGGAAACGGCGCGAGCTCGTACGATAAGTCTCGTCCCTGCGCAGTGTCTCGACAGCGGCTTCGTATGCGCCGGCCGCATATTGCGCCTGGCCGAGCGCCAGGTAGTACCAACTTGCCGGAAACGGGTTAAGCCGGAATGCCTTGCGAATGTGCTCAAGGCCCTCCTCGACCCGTCCGGCCAGGACCGCGATGTCGGATAATGCCGCCCAGGCATCGGCCTCGTTCGGGTCCAGCTCGATCGCCTTGGCGAATTCCGCATCCGCCTCGGCGAAGCTGCGCTCATAGGCAAGCAAGTAAGCCAAAACCCAGCGGCAGCCGGCATCGTTGGGGTCGATCGCCACGGCTTTGCGCGCCAGTTCCAAAGCAACGCTACGGGATGTTTCGGTTGGTCCGCCGGAATGCACCCATCCCATCCAGTGGTTCATGGCAAGCCAGCGATAGGCCTCGGCATATTCCGGATCGAGCGAAACCGCGCGGGTGAGCATCAGATGCGCTTCGCGCGCCGTCTGCGGCGAATCATCCATCAGCTTGCGCGCCCGCACGCAGAGATCGTAAGCCTCGAGATTTTTGGGCCGGTTGCGCGGCGGCGGTGCGCGCAGCCTGCCGAGCAACGCCTCCACGATCTTGCCGGTGACCTCGTCCTGAACGGCAAAGATATCTTCCAGGCTGCGATCGAAGCGTTCCGCCCATAGATGGTCGCCACTCACCGCGTCGACCAGCTGGGCGTTGATGCGCACGCGCCCTGCAGCGCGTCTTGCGCTCCCCTCCAGCAGGTATCGCACGCCAAGGTCCTCAGCGATCTCGCGCACGGCCATCGCCTTTCCTTTGTAGGCAAAGGCCGAGTTGCGTGCGATGACGAACAGGCCGGAGATCCTGGACAGGTCGGTGATCAGATCTTCGGTCAACCCATCCGCGAAGGATTCCTGCTCGGGATCGTTGCTGAGATTCACGAAGGGCAGCACGGCTATCGATGGTTTATCGGGCAGCGGCAAAGGCTTTCGCTTCGCGCCACCGAGCTGTTCGACGGCCCCAGTGAAGCGGTAGCCGACGCGCGGAACCGTGGCGATCCATTCGCCGCCGTCCGCGGCCGGACCAAGCAGCTTGCGCAGCTGCGCGATCTGGACGGTGAGATTGCCTTCCTCGACGGCGGTGCCCGGCCACGCCGCGTCCATCAACTCGGCCTTCTCAAGGATTTCGCCGGGCCGTCCAACGAGCGCCGCAAGTAGCTTTAGCCCGCGGTAGCCAACGGCAACGGGAACATCGTTGCGAAGCAGCGTTCCCGCACCGGAATCAAGCACGAACGGACCAAAGGCAAAGCGCGATCCCTGCATGCGGCGCATTTATAGCCCGTTTGGAAGTTTTGAGAACTATTTGGGAGAGCTTAATTACGACGCTGTTCGTATCCTGCAGAATTCAGCCTCTTTCAGGTCGAGGGTCCCCGGACCTTCAAACCATATGGAGGTTGCTATGAACGATACCCTTGCATCGGTCCGGCATCAGGCAGCGGCGGAAATGTCGCGTCGGCACTACAGCCTGGCGACCCTGCGAAGCATTGTCGCGGCCTGGGACGAGCGGAAGCGCTTTCGCTGGGAACTTGAGCAAATGTCGAAAGACAATCCTCATTTGATCGACGATATCGGTCTGACGAGACGGCAGGTCGAGGCAGAGATCGCCAAGCCCTTCTGGCGGCGATAATCCTCGTCGCCGCAAGGTCGCGATACCGTCATCCTCATCCTTGGTGCGCCAAAAGCATCTCAGAACAGTACTCGCCCAGGCCGGTCGCCGCGCGGACGGCCCGAGCATGAGAAGACCGGCCGACGCTCTTCGGCAACGTCGGGAACTCGCGCCGCTCGTCTGAGTTGAACTCCGGTTCTAGACAGCAAAACGGAATCTCGACATGAGCCCGCCCGCCCAACGACGAATGCGTCTCTCCGGTGGAACCGAGCTTGCCTACGTCACTGCGGGCGATCCATCCAACCCCGCTTTGCTCCTCCTGCACGGCTTCCCGAGCTCATCGCGAACATTTCGCGATGTAATTCCTGGCTTGGCGCGCGTCGCCTATGTGATCGCGCCCGACCTCCCGGGCCATGGCCAGTCCGACGTTCCGCCGACACCCTCTTTTGCCGGGATCAGCGAGGCAATTTCCGAATTGCTGGCCCACCTCGTGATCGGGCGTCGCTTCATCTACGTGCATGACTGGGGCACCGCTGTGGGCCTGCAGATCGCCATGCAAGCGCCCGATCTGGTTTCGGGCCTCATCATCCAGAACGCAAACGCACATCGTACAGGCTTCGGGCCCCTGTGGGACGCCGCATTGAAGTTCTGGTCAGAACCGACAAAAGAGAACGAAGCGGCCGCAACCCCCGACCTGACCTTTGAATTCACGCGCGAGCAATATACGGGCGGTCTGCCGGAGGAGGTCGCCGCCACGATCAAAGGCGAACCCTGGGTCGAGGACTGGAGGGTGATGAATCTTCCCGGCCGCATGGAGACCCACCGCGCGCTCATCGCCGATTATAAGAACCACGCCGCGCGTTTCGATGCGATCGCCGGCTATCTAGAAAAATGTCAACCGCCGGCGCTCATGCTGTGGGGCCGTCACGAGCCCTATTTCGATATCGCCGAAACGCTGTCCTGGATGCAGGATCTGCCACGTATGGAGGCTCATATTTTCGACGGCGGGCATTTCCTGCTCGAGACGCATGCCGAACCAGCACTCTCCCTCATGATGGACTTCATCAGGCGAACACAGAAGAGACTCACGCGATTCCCGTCGCTTTAGGCCCAACCTAACCAGACTTCGGTGGCCATTCCATCCGGCGAATCGCGAGATTAAGCAGGGACGTAGGTCAACCTGATCACATCCTCGCCGATCCGGTCATTAGTCATAAGGCGGAGCGGCGGCCGGGGTCCGGCGAAATATGGCTTGCCGCGACCAAGCACGACGGGGTGCAGGTAGATTCGATACTCATCGATCAGGCCAAGTTCGGTGAGGCTTTGCGCCAAGTCCGGGCCAGCAACTTCGATCTCCCCGTCCCGCTCGGCCTTCAGCTCCCGGATTGCGCCCTCGAGATCATCCTCAACAAGCGTGGCGTTGGGGCCAACCGACTTCAACGAGCGCGAGACGACCCATTTCGGCTGGTTCCGCCACGCCGCCGCGAAGGCGTGTCGCTCTGCATCCCATTCAGGATGATCGTCGTCCCAGTAACGCATGACCTCATACATTTGGCGACCATACACACTGCCCGCCTGCCCCTGAGCCTCCTCGATGAAGTGGCGGAAGAGTGTGCGGCTTGGCGCAAATGCCATATGGTCGACGTAGCCGTCCAGGAACTGGTTCATTCCGAACACGAGCTTAGCCATACCCACCTCCTTTCCTTACGCGGCACATCCGCGCGGTTCTGATTGCGTTATGCAATCGGCTGTAAGCTAGATCGACTGATGGCCGATCGGCAGAAGCGAGAAATCATGCCGGACCTCCTTCTGCACTACGATTGCCCGGATTGCTGCTTCTTTGATCGAGTTGAGGTTCTTTCTTTCGCACGTCCTTCACGACATCGAGAAAAGCCCGCAGTGCCGGCGGCACGGTTCGGTGTCCGGGATAGTAGACCGCGACCCCTTCCGGAGCGGGCATCCATGCGGTCAGGACCCTACGCAGCCGGCCATCGGATATGGCCCCTCCGGCGGCCCAATCCGCCACATAGGCGATGCCCAGACCCTCGATTGCGGCTTCGACCATCAGCTCCTCGTCATCGAGGACGATGGAACCGTTTGCGTCGATCACGAGTTCCTGGCCGGCGCGTTCGAACTCCCATCGATAGAATTTGCCGCTGGGCATACGATGGCCGATGCAGTGGTGGCGTTGCAATCCCTCGGGCGTTCCCGGGTCGCCGAAGCGATCGAGATAGCCGGGCGAGGCGACACAGATGAACGTCAACGGGCGTGCAAACGGCACGGCGATCATGTCCTTGGGGACAGATCCGAGGAGGCGCACGCCGGCATCGAACCCGCTGGACACGATATCGATGAGCCGCCCCTCGACGACGATGTCCACGGTCACGTCCGGATGGCGCGCCGCCATCTGCGGAAGAACCCAGCGAACGAGAAGCCTGGCCACCAATCGCGGTGCGTTGATGCGGACCGTGCCCGCGACATTGCCCCGGAACCCCGCGACGCTGTCGAGCGCCTCGTCCAGCGAGGCGAGCGCCGGCTGAAGGCGATCGAGCAACCGGAACCCGGCTTCTGTCGGCGAGACGCTGCGTGTGGTGCGGTTCAGAAGGCGCACCCCCATGCGTTCCTCGAGCGCACGGATCGCATGGCTCAATGTGGAAGGTGCCGTGCCGATCTCGTCCGCTGCGCGGCGGAAGCTGCGGTGTGTGGCAACGGCCACGAAGGCGGTGAGATCGTTGAGCGACGGGCGGGGCATTGATGGGGATTTTGCATCATCTCATGCCGATTTCAACGGCTAATGCGCGCAATGCGATTGCCCTATCTCGTGCCTGGATCAATTGGAGATACGGGAAATGGCAAAGACTTGGCTCATAACGGGTGTGTCGTCCGGTCTAGGCCGGCTGCTGGCGGAGAAGGCCCTGATCAGGGGGGACCGCGTCGGCGGTGCCAGCCGCAGCGAGGACGCACTTCCCGACCTGCGTGCACGCTACCCAGAACGGCTCCGCATCGTCGCAATGGACCTCAAGGACCAGAGCTCGGTCCGCGCCGCGGTCGACCGCGCCTTCGCCGCATCCGGTCGGATCGACATCGTCGTCAGCAATGCTGGCTATGGCCTGCTCGGCGCGGCGGAAGAGGCTGGCGATGTGCAGGTTCGGGACATCATCGACACCAATCTCATCGGCTCGATCGCACTCATCCGGGCGGCGTTGCCGCATCTGCGCAGCCAGGGTGGCGGCCGGATTCTACAGGTATCGAGCGAGGGAGGCCAGATCGCCTATCCGGCTTTCAGCCTCTATCACGCGACCAAGTGGGGTATCGAGGGGTTCGTCGAGTCCGTGGCGCAGGAGGCTGCTCCCTTAGGCATCGAGTTCACCCTTGTGGAACCTGGGCCGGCGCGGACCGGGTTCGGCGGCAATCTCGCGCGGACCAAGCCGCTCGCGGCCTATGAGGGAACACCCGCCGGTCAGATCCGCGAGGCGCTCCGTGGCTCTTGGGTGATCAAGGGCAACCCCGAGCGCATGACGGACGCAATGATCAGGCTTGCCGATCAGGATGGTCCGCTTCCGAAGCGGCTGGTGCTCGGTGCCGAGGCCTATGCCGGCATCCGCAGGGCTCTCGGCGGGCGCATCGAGGAACTCGACCGGCAGAAGGACGTCGCCGTCGCGGCGGATTTCACCGACGAGGAGCTGGCGCGGCTATGACCCACCCTGTCCCGCCGCTCCACAGCTGCATGGCTCCGTCGTGCAGCTCCGCCCGTTGATCCTCGATAGATTCCCCCGGCTCCGGCCCGCTGCCGGTCCGCTCCCGCTATCAAGACAGAAAGGAACACGAAATGCCTGCACGTGACGCCATCTATCCGGCCAAACGCCACGCGTTATACGATATTCATCTATATTCCGCGGCCATTCGCTCCGGCGATCTTCTCTTTGTGTCGGGTCAGGTCGGGAGCCGTGAGGACGGCTCGCCCGAGCCGGTATTCGAGGATCAGGTTCGGCGGGCCTTCGCCAATCTGCGCGCGGTCTTGGCCGCCGCCGGGTGCAGCTTCGACGACGTCGTCGACGTCACCACCTTCCACACAAACCCGGACGAACAGATCGAAACGGTGCTGGCCGTCCGGGCGGAAGAGATCGGCGCACCTCCCTACCCGAACTGGACGGCAGTGGGCGTCAATTGGCTTGCCGGCTTCGAGTTCGAGATCAAGGTCATCGCCCGCATCCCTTCGACGACCAGCAGTCATCCGGCGGACAAGCGCTGATCGCTCGCCCTGCAGTTCTGTATTGGCGATTGCATCCGACGACGGAAACGGCAGCGCGGCGCGCCCTAGCACGGGCTCGCGATGTCCATCCAACGATGAATATGCGAGCTTTGCCTTGGGCCAAAATACGT
>NZ_RZSW01000176.1:0-10970 GCF_003997375.1 Mesorhizobium sp. M5C.F.Ca.IN.020.29.1.1
GCAGACGAGAGAATTTTCAGGACGCTCGAAGAGGCGATGTCGCGTTGATTTTCGCTGTCACGAAAATGCAGCGCTTCGCCCCTCACGCCCCTGCCCGCCTGCGCCGCCGCTCATAGAGCATAACCAGCGTTTCGGCGGTCAGCGCCGGCTTCTGCTCACCTTCGATCTCAACGATGTTGGCAGCCTTCATCAGATACTGGCCGGGGCCTTTGTCCTCCATGGACAAAAGCGTGATGCGCAGCCTGATGCGTGCGCCGGCCCTGACCGGCGCCAGGAACCGCACTTTGTCAAAACCATAGTTAAAGACGGCTTGCGTGTTTTCGGGCACGATGCCCATATCGAGCGCCAGCGCGCCGATGATCGACAGCGTTAGATAGCCATGCGCGATGGTGGCGCGAAACGGGCTCTGCCGCTTCGCCCGCTCTGGATCGACATGGATCCATTGGCGGTCGCCCGTACATTCGGCGAACTGGTCGATGCGGCTCTGGTCGACCGTCGTCCAGTCCGACACGCCAAGCTCCTGCCCTGTCATCGTCCTGAGCTGTTCGTAGGTCGGCGGCGTCCTCAGCCGTGTTTGCGTCATTCCTGCTTTCCCGATCGCTTGCCCTGCCTCCGGACCACGAACCGGCCGCCTCTGTCAATTCGCTCCGCGCCTTCCGCTGCGGTATTCCAGACCGGATCGCGTCGGTGCCGGTGTCCAGCGCCGGAAACAGGTTCATCCGGGCAAGAGGACACTTGTGCGCCCCGCCGGGGCCAAGGACCAACAATACGGCTTTCAGGAGCCGGACATGACGGGAGAAAAATCCGCCTGCTTTGGTGTGGGAACAGCTTACTTCTTATCGTAGCTGCTGCGGATTTCCGCCATCGCCTCCTTGATGCGGTCGCGCAGGATCTCGACCGATTCGGTGCCGGATTTCCTGGTCAGTTCGGCCACTTCGCCGGCATTCTTCAATGCGGTCTCGAAGGATTTCCTGGCGAACGCGGCTTGCTTAGCCATCAACTCCCGAGGATCGCCCGGCGCCCTGTAGCTTTGTGCCATGTCGGCGATCTCGTGCAGTGTGTCCTGCAGCATCTCGCGCTGTCTGGAGAGCAGCGACGACGCTCCGGCGGCACTCGCCCTGGCTGATTTTTCCAGTGCCTCAAGGTTCTTGCGATGATGGTTGAGGATCGCCTCGACATCGACGTTCGGCAGCTTCAGGTCGCGGCCGAACCTGCCGAATATGTCCATGAAGGTGTTGGATTCCGGTCGC
This sequence comes from Mesorhizobium sp. M5C.F.Ca.IN.020.29.1.1, assembly GCF_003997375.1. Taxonomy (NCBI): domain Bacteria; kingdom Pseudomonadati; phylum Pseudomonadota; class Alphaproteobacteria; order Hyphomicrobiales; family Phyllobacteriaceae; genus Mesorhizobium; species Mesorhizobium sp. M5C.F.Ca.IN.020.29.1.1. The sequence continues at coordinate 1,251 of NZ_RZSW01000176.1, forward strand.
TTTGCCATGCTGGTTTCTCCCCTGTTGCTGCGAATGCGGCACCTGAAGAGAACAATAGGGCACTGGAGCTTCGCGGTCCATTCGGAGGCCCAACACATCGCGGCTCAGTCGACGAGGAACAGCCGTTCCGCGGTATGGGGCACGACGCCGGCAATGCCGCCGATGACCATGCCGTTGAAGCGGATATATTGCAGGTGCCTGCCGATGTTCATGGTGAGCTGCGCAAGTTCCCAGCCTTGAGCTGATCGGCGCTTGTCAGTCGTTAGGGGGTCTTCGGATTTCGATTCGTCCGATTGGCTGGCGCTTGCATTTCGGGGCCGAAGTCGGACAGCTGCCTGACGACGAACGCATAGAAGAGGAGGGATGATGCCGATCCCGCCCATCGGCCCCTTGTCAATTGCAGAATTCCAAGGCCGCCAAAGACCAGCGCAATAAATGGATTCTTGAGAATTCGTAGCGCACCGAACGCATTCCAGAAGTTTTCGGTGGCGGGACCCAATCCATGGCCTCGCGTCGCCCGATAGGCGGCCAGACCACCCAACAGGCCGATTACGGTCGCTCTGCCCCCTTCCAACGCGGGGTTCCTGTCGTCCGCCTTGTCTCCGCTCGGAACGGGCGGCTCTCGGCGAGGCGGCGGCGAAAATGTCTCCTGCAGGTCAAACACTTCGCCGTCGGCCGCAATTTTGCGAATCGAGGGCAAATCCGTCTTGTGCTCGATGATAAAGCTTCCGGTCATTGGGTTCGCCCTCAAACCGGCAATCTCCGGATAGTTCGAGAGCTTCTCGATTGCCGAGCGGAAATAGGACACGTCGCCGCGGAAATCGGAAACTTTCACCCGAAGGCGCCCCGGCATGGTGTGTTCGACTGTCGCTTTGGGAAGCATGACTCGCCTGCTCGTTGGAACCCTGTTTGCGCCCCGATGCCAGCTGGTCTTTTCGCCGCACTCCTTTGTATTGCCTTCAGCCTCGCATATCGAGGAGTCTTGCACCAGAGCACTCTGCTCACAGATTATACAGGAGTCTCGGTATGCCGGCAGATACGTCCTCTCCCCTTTCAATCACCGAACAAGCCACTGACGCGAGTGCCGGGGACGACCAAATCGCCATTCGGCGCCAGCGTCGCAACCGCGCCTTCGCTAACGGTCTCCTCGGCTCAATGGCAGCAATCGTCGTAAGCACGCATTGGGTCGATAATCCGGGCTTCGCCACATTGCTGCTGCGGTCAGGTGCCGAGGCTGGCCTGGTCGGGGGGCTGGCGGACTGGTTTGCCGTCACGGCGCTGTTTCGCCACCCTTTAGGTGTCCCGATTCCGCATACCGCTATCATCCCGAATAGCAGGGATCGCATTGCCACAACGCTCGGGCGCTTCATCGAGCGGCATTTCCTCACGGCGGACACTGTCCTTGCCAAGTTGCGCAGTGTTGGTGTCGGACACCGCTTCGCCACCTGGATTGCTCTTCCTTCCAGTGCCGATGCGATCGCCGATACGATCGTCGACGTACTACCATACCTGATCCGATCTGCGGGAAGCCCCGACCTGCTGAATTTCGCCCATCGCACGCTTGGCGAGCAGCTTCGGCAAGCCGACTTTACGCCTGTCCTCGGCCGCGTTCTTCATGCGCTTGCGGTCAGCGGAGAAGCCGACGTCGTATTCGACCGCGCCATCCAAGTTGCCGAAAAATTACTCCAGGAGAACAGCAGCCAGATCGAAAAACTTGTGCAGGAACGCAGTCGCTGGTGGATTCCGAAAGCCATAGACCGTCGGATCGCTGCTGCGCTTATTTCAGGTGTGATCGAAGTATTGCACAAGCTGCAGGAGCCTGAAGGTGACGCGCGGCTGAAATTCCGGAAAGCAATATTGGACCTTGTTCACACCTTGCAAACATCTCCCGAGCAGCGGGAGCAGATAAATGCAGCCAAAAACCGTTTGCTCGAGCATCCCGGCATTCAGGCATGGCTCGGTTCAATCTGGACCGAGCTATCAGAGCTTGCTCTACAGGATTTGCAAATGCCCTCGTCGAAGACGCGCGCCAGCCTTCAGCGTGGGCTTTCCCTGTTCGGACAGGCGCTTGCAACCGATGAGGCAATGCAGAAACACCTCGACTCTGCGCTGGAACGCTTGGCGCTTTATATCGTCACGTGGCGCGGCGAGATCAGCTCCTTCTTCAGCGACGTCGTCAGGAACTGGGACACGAAAGCTCTATCGGACCGCCTCGAACTGGTTGTCGGGAGCGATCTCCAATACATCCGCATGAATGGAACCGTCGTGGGCGCGCTCGTCGGGTGCATCCTCTATCTCGGGACATGGGCGATTTCCTAAGAAATCGCGCCGCTCACAAAGCTTGCGACTGTCATCAAGCTTTTGTGAAAATCTCCTATCTCGCTCGCGAATGGCCGCCTTGGTGGCATGAAAGTGAGCGAATCGAGATGCCTGTTCAAAAAACCGCCCGTGTTGTTCACCGCACAGCGGGCCGTCTACGGATCAAAATTCCGGCTGCGCGCTATCAGGTCGCATTTTTCGCCAATCTGCAGCGAGAGCTTCTCGGTGCGGAGGGCATATCCAGCGTGACCGTCAATCCCACGGCCGCGAGCCTGGTGATCGTGCACGATAACAGTGTCGATCCGTTGGCTGCCTGCCGAGGCATTCCGTATCTGACGGTCGAATCGACTCTTCATCCGCTCGTCGTGGCGAATGGTCGGACTGAAGGTATCAGCGGGCGCGAACTGGACTTGGTGTTCCTGCTGGCAAAGTTTCTGCCTATCGTCTTCGCGAGGCATCCTGCTGCCCAACTGGCAGAGGTCCTGGTCGAACCGGTGCTTCGTGCAGTTGTCGGCACCGTGATGCGGCCTCAGTCGCATCGATCGTCGACTGTGGCGGATGAGCAAGCCGAAGAACCTATGCCGATCGCAGCGTAGAGCCGCGGTGCAATTACACCGGTGCCGAAAGGTTCGTCTGCTCCTTCGCGCGCGTCCAGACCAACTCGCCGTCGACGGTATCACGTCGCGATTTCATCCATTCCATTGCCAGGAAAGGAAGAGTTCCACCGGCGAGCGTAATGATGGCGTCTGTTCCGGTGATCGGCGCTATACCGAGAAGCCTTCTGAAAAACGGTATTAAGAGGCAGCCGGCCTGAACGGCCATCGACCCACCAATGATCAGCGAGAGCGCGTGATTGGGCGGTCGCGGGCTGCGATCAAAGATGCTGTGCCTATCGGAACGCGATGTGATGGCATGAAGAAGCTGGGCCATCACCAGGCTTTCGAAAGTCATGGTCCTCGTGATTGGAGAATCCAATCCATAGCGCGTGGCGCCGAGAAGGCTCACCGCCATCGCACCGCCGCTTATGATCGCAGACTGAGCGGTAAGCCGCCCGATTTCCCCGCGCCGCAATATCGCCGTGTGGTCTTCTTTCGGTACCTGCCGAAGAATGTCTGGTTCAGGCGCCTCCATCGCCAGTCCGATGCCGGGCAGCACGTCCGAGATCAGGTTTATCCAGAGGAGCTGCATCGGCGAGAGCGGTGCTCCGATGCCGACCGAAGTACCCGCCAGAACCAGCAGCACCTCGCTGAGGTTAGTGCTGACCAGGTAGCGAATGGTCTTGCGAATATTGCGGTGGGTCGTGCGGCCTGTTTCGACGGCGGTGGCGAGACCGCCGAGACCACCGGTGTGGATGATGACATCCGCGATTTCCCTTGCGGCATTCATGCTCTGCTGCTGGCCGATCGCAACGCCCACGTCTGCAGCCTTCAACGCAGGGCCGTCATTCACTCCGTCACCAACCATTGCTACGGTTACACCTGCTTCCTGAAGAGAGCGAACGATTTGAAGCTTTTGCGCCGGGCTGACCCGACTGAACGCATGCGCGCGCCGAGCGGTCTGGGCAAGCTCGCCCGAAGACATGTCTTCGAGGTCCGCGCCATCGACAATCTCCACCTCGCCTCGACCGTTCAGCCCGACAAGCTCGCTAACGGCAGCCGCCGTTGCCTTCTGATCACCCGTGAGCATAATCGTCTGAATGCCGGCCTCGTGCAGCTGGCTCAGCAGTTCGCTGGTACCCGGACGCACCTGATCAGCCATCCCAACCAGCCCGAGCCAGGCAAGATCTCGACCATTATGCCCATTCGGCTTGGAACCTGTGGCCTGTCCACGCGCGACGCCCAGTACACGAAGAGCCTGAGATGCCATTTCGAGATTTATTTTCCCGATGGCGGCGCGCCGTTCCGGAGTGAGTTCTCGCTCGGTGCCGTCCGGCAAGATTTCGATGCGGCAACGCGCCAGGACCTCCTTCGGGCTCCCTTTCATGGCGGTCAGCGTCCTATCTTCCATTGCATGTTGCGTCACCATGAAGCGATACGTTTCGCTCCTGCGCTGCACGGATATCCGTGCAAAGCGCTTACGCAGAGATGCAACGTCCACGCCACGGTCGAGAGCGGCCTGGACGAGGCAGCCGTCGGTAGGCGAGCCGTTCAAACGCAATCCTTCTTCCGTCTGAACAATCTCGGCATCGTTGCACAGGCAGCACACTTCCAGCAGGTGGCGCAACGCGTTCTGCGCGCCCCAATCCTCATTGATCGAGTAGGCATTGTCGCCAATCCTGATCGTATCGACATCGATGTGGCCGAGGGTCAGCGTTCCCGTCTTGTCAAAGCAAACGACCCTCGCTGCCGCAAGCGTCTCGACAGCATCCAGCTTGCGGATCAGAACACCTTCACGACGCAGTTTCTCGATGCCAAGAGCAAAGGTGGTCGTCGCCACCATCGGCAGACCTTCAGGGACTGCTGCGACGGCAACAGACATCGCCGAGCGGGCCATCTGGAGAAGACCGATGCCGCGCAGCCAGCCTAGAGAGAAAAGGACTGCGCAAGTGCCCAATGTCAGCCAGCCAAGCCGCTGTCCGAGGTTCTTGAGCTCCCTTTGGAGCGGCGTTTCAGGGGCGAAGGTTGCGCCGACCAGCCGCTGTATTCGTCCCGCTTGCGTGAGCGAACCTGTTGCCACCACGATCGCGCGCCCGCCGCCTCCAGTCACGATCGTTCCGCGATAGATCATGTTTGAACGGGACCCAAGAGGCACGTTCACCCGTTCGATAGCACCGACAGTCTTCTGAATGGGTGCGCTTTCACCCGTCAGCAGGGCTTCACTAATTGTCAAAGCCTCCTCACTCAGCAGACGCGCATCGGCCGGAACAACGTCTCCCCGTTGCACCGTAAGAACGTCCCCGGGAACGATCTGCTGAACTGGGACAGTGGCAATGACGCCTTCGCGCATAATCTGGGCGGTTTGGGGCCCCTTCGCTCCCAAACTTTGGATCGTCCGTTCCGCACGGCTTTCGGTTTGGTAGCCGATGACAGCGTTCAAGCCGACAACTGCGAGAATCACGGCGGCTTCGAATGCGCCACCGGTCAGAATGGAGACCGATGCGGCACCAAGAAGCATCGCGACCGGCAAGCTTTGAAATTGGCCCGCAAGAATGCTCGCGCGCGACCGAGGCTGAATGTTTTCGAGGATGTTGGGGCCGGTGCTTGCCAACCGCCGCCGAGCTTCATCTCCTGGCAGGCCGGCGTCTGCCGAAGCCTCCAGCTTGAAACACGATTGTTTTGGCGAAAGCGTATGCCACTCCGGCCCGGCATCGGGCATCTCGCCTGGTGCAATGATCTCACCTCGCAATAAAGCGGCGAGATAATCGATGATGGGATCAAGGCCTGACGTTGCGTCAAATTGGACGACGACATTTCCCGTCAGATCGCTGGCGGTGATGCTGGACACGCCATGCGCCGCGTGGCCTCCCCGCTCCAGCAGAGTTTTGACTGAGCCTGAGCCCTGCAATCCGCCGATTTTCAGCCTGGCCCGACCCGGGACTGATGTATGGATCCGGGTAATGGGCACGGCGCTGCGCCCATTGGACGACTCGGGATTCCCCGACTCGGCATGCATCCCACGGCACCCTTTAGCTGACTGTTGTACCGAACTCCACCGCAAGAGCCTGCTGGGCAAAACGACTGTGCCCGCGGTGGAATGCTTTGAGGCAACAAGTCGATTGCCTGGCGTGATGCAAAGCCCTCACGCCAGCCACGACCCGTTCAGACGACTAAGATGCTTAGCTGCCAGGAGACTTTTCTGCAGCTTCGGTCTTCCGGGCGCGACGCGCGCCGGTTTCGCTCCTGCCTCCATTGTCCGTTTCCCTGGTCGCTTCAGCCATCTCTGTTCTGGCTTCAGCAACCAAGTCGGACGTGATTTCATTCATCTCAGCAACGGCAACTCGGCCTTGGTCGTAAGCAACCAGACCGGCCTTGAGGACCGCTTTCGAAACAGGGCGCAGCACGGATACGGCAAGCGGGGCCAAGAAGGCCGCGCCAACTCCGAAGGCCAGACCCGTTGCTAAGTTGCCGCCTTTAAATGCGTCTTCGAGTATCGCCATTGAACTTGCTCCTTGTTGGTGCCCCCATTCTTCCTACAGGTATAAACGAACCTCCCAAGACTCGCGAACCTCCCAAGACTCGAACCCCAAGACTTCAATTCGACAGCCGCATGTGGATGTCAGGATTGGTCAGCGGATTTCGGTTGCTCAGCCGCGGCTTTACGCGCTTCTTCCACTTCAGCCCGAGCCTCGGCCATGACGTCGCCGGTTCGCTCATTGAGTTCGGCGAAGGCAACTCGCGCTTGATCGTAAGCCACCAATCCAGCCTTGATGGCCGATTTGGCAAATGGCTTGAGGATAGGCGCAAGCATGGGGGCAATGACGCCTGCTCCAATGCCAATCGCCAAACCCGTGACGATATTGCCACCCTTCAACAACGCCATGGTCCTACTCCTTGGAGCTTTGTCGTGACGCGACTGGAGCGCGTAAGAATGGTCCAACGATTTGGCACCGTGATGGTTCCGCGTGAATATCGAAAATTGTCATCAATTTGTCACCCTCCCGTTACATTCAAGACGGTCTCTGCAACACGGTCTCTGCAGCGAGGGCGGCGACGAAGCCCAGCCAGGCAAAACGGCCCTCGAACGACTTGGCGAGGGCAAGATGAGGACACAGAGCCCAGCGCCGCGGTAGCCACGAACTTGGTGCGCCTGAGTGCTGAAAGCTTGGCATCGTATCAGCATCGAATCGGACGGTGGTCATGGCGGGGCCGATTGTGACATGAGATCGCTACTGATCGGTCTCGCGTCTTTATTACGACCACTTCCGGCCAAATGCCCGCCCACTGGCTGCCGCCTCACGATTTCCGTGGTCACGCATGCAAAGTTGACGAGTTTATTCAGCTATTATGCGCTGCCAGTCTGGAATTATTCCAAGGTATAGGCCATATTAGGCTCAAGCTACTGCTTCGTGAGGACAAAATGCGGCTCACACGCCAGACCAACTACGCCATGCGCATCCTGATGTATTGCGCTGCGAATACCGATCGGCTGAGCCGCATCCCGGAGATCGCTGCCGCCTACTCGGTGTCCGAACTTTTTCTTTTCAAGATCCTGCAGCCTTTGGTCGAGCATGGTCTGGTCGAGACGGTGCGCGGCAGGAACGGCGGTGTCAGGCTCGGCCGCCCGGCCGAATCGATCACCCTGTTCGACGTCGTGCGCGTGACCGAAGAGAGCTTCGCCATGGCCGAATGCTTCGAGAACGACGCCGCCGAATGTCCGCTGGTCGACAGTTGCTCGCTGAATTCGGCGCTGCGCGAGGCGCTCAATGCGTTCTTCGCCGTCCTCGAGCGCTATACGATCGCCGACATGGTGGCGGCGCGCCCGAACGTGCGCCACCTGCTCGGCATCGACATGCTGGTGCAAAGGGCGCCGGCCGCCTGATTTTTGCTTAGGCTGCGGATTGCGGCAGCACGAACGGCACGTATCCGGCAGGCAGCACGCCGACCCTCAGCCGGCAATCGAACACTTTTTCGATCAGATCGTCGCTCAGCACGTCCTGCGGTGAGCCGGTGGCGGCTAGCCTGCCGCGATGCATGACGAAAATCCGGTCGGCATACATCGCCGTTAAATTGAGGTCGTGCAGGATGGCGACCACGCCGCCGCCCCGTCTGGCGAAATCGCGGGCGATGTTCATGATGATCAATTGGTGCTTGATGTCGAGGCTGGACACCGGCTCGTCGAGAAAGAGATAGCGCGGTTTGCCGTCGAGGACCGGCGCCCAGACTTGGCAGAGCACACGGGCCAACTGCACGCGCTGCTGCTCGCCGCCCGAAAGCTCCTGGTAGAACCGGCCGGCAAAGCCGTCGAGATCGACCCGTGCCAGCGCCCGTTCGGGCAGGCGCTCGTCGTCGCCGGGCAGCGCGCCCGAGCGCCCGCCGAGCAGGCCGAGCCTGACGATCTCACGCACCGTGAACGGAAAGGACAGCGTCGTCGCCTGCGGCAGCACGGCGCGCATCGTCGCTGCCTCGACCGGCTTCATCGCCGACAGGTCGCGGCCGTTGATGGTGACCTCTCCCGAATAGGCCAGGTCGCCGGACAACGCCCTCAGCAAGGTCGTCTTGCCCGAACCGTTGGGGCCGACGATGGCCGCGATTTCGCCGGACCGCATGTCGAAATCGACATTGGCGACGATCCGCTTGCCGCCGATCGCCACCGACACATTCCGCGCTTCGATCATGCCCGCACTTCGATCATGAAAAGCCCTCTCACAGGTCCCCTCTCACAGGTCAATGACGCCACGCTTGCGCAGCAGGATCCAGAGGAAAAACGGGGCGCCGGCGATCGCGGTGACGATGCCGATCGGCAGCTCGGCCGGCGCCACGATGGTGCGGGCGACGGCGTCAGCCAGAAGCAGCAGGCAAGCGCCAAGCAGGGCAGAGGCCGGCAGCAAATAACGATTGTCCGGGCCGATAGCCAGGCGCAGCAGATGCGGCACGACGATGCCGACAAAGCCGATGCCGCCGCTGACGGCGACAGATGCCCCGACCGCCGCCGAAACGCCGATGATTGCAGTGTATTTTAGCCGCTGCACAGGGATACCGAGATGGCCGGCGGTGGCTTCGCCCAGCGCCAGCGCGTTGAGGCCGCGTGCCAGGAACGGCATCGCCGCCAGCGCCAGCACGATCACAGGCCCGACGGAACCGATCTTTTGCCAGGTCGCGCCGGCGAGCGAGCCGAGCTGCCAGAAGGTCAGGTCGCGCAACTGCCGGTCGTCGGCCATGAAGATCAGGATACCGGTCAGCGCCATGGCAAGCGCCGCCAGCGCAATGCCGGCGAGCAGCATGGTGGCGACCGAGGTTTGGCCGTGCCTGGTGGCGACCTGATAGAGCACCAACGTCGTCGCCAGCCCGCCGCAGAACGCCGCCAGCGGCAGAGCGAGTGTGCCCAGCACCGAGGTTATCGGTGCCAGCGCCGTGGCGCCAAGCACGATGACGGCCACCGCGCCGAGGCTCGATCCAGCCGAAACGCCGATGAGACCGGGGTCTGCCAGCGGATTGCGGAACAGCCCCTGCATGACCGCGCCGGAGACGGCAAGTGCGGCGCCGATCAGCACACCGAGGATGACGCGCGGCAGGCGGATGTCGTAGACGATCAGGCGGTCGCGGGCGCTCAACGCCGCATTGCCGGGTGCTGCACCCACCAGCCAGTCGCCGACGACGCTGACGGCCGAGGCATCGGATGCGCCTGAGGTCAGCGACAGCACGACGGCAATGGCAAGCCCCAGCCACAAAAGCAGGATGACGATGCGCGCGCGCCCCGAACGGTCGCCGTCGGATGCTGTCGCCATAGTGCCCGCACCAGCGA